>JAGLSW010000714.1 GCA_023135565.1 Candidatus Aminicenantota bacterium
TCAAACTTTTTTGAAGGTGCGGTATGCCGCGGCCCCCAACTATAATTCAATGGGGGCATCACCCGGCAGGGCCGCCGGAGGCGCGGTAATTACTTTTTTATTACCGGTAAAAGAAGATGAGAAGGATACTCTTTACTATGATAGATTCGTTGTTTCGCCTTTTTGTACTTCGTTTCCATTTCGTTGTGGCCGCCGGTGTTCAGGTTCCGGGAAAACATGGGAAACAAAGCGGACGAGACCTCGATCCTGATGCGATGCCCTTTTTGGAAAGTTATCCCCGTATGCCACAGGTCGATGGTGTACTTGTAAACTTTGTTCTTTTCTAAGAACTCCGGTTTTTTGGTGGAATTGCGGAACCTAGCCCGGATCGTGCCCCGTGCCAAAAGCATAATCCCGCCTTGTTCATCCACGTCCATCAGCGACACGAACCAGTCGGTGTCCACGGCGGAAGATGAGGCATAAATAATCGCGGATAAGGGGCCTACTACAGTCAACGGTTCTTTCAATGCCTCGGTGCGATACACCAGGATGTCGCTCCGGGCGTCGCTTACCTTATTATGATGGGCCTTCCTCTTCTTTATTTCTTCTTCTAAATCCAGCACCTGGCCTTTCTCCTTTTTCTCCTGTTCTTCGCTCTTGAAATAAAAAGCCGGGAAAGGCGTGGGGTCGCCTGGATCATAAACATATTTGTCGAATTCTTTACCGGTTCGGGGAAGTTCCAACAGCAGCTTGCCGTCGCCTTTGGAGGTATTGGCGCTTTTGTCGCTGCTGAGGTAGAAAGGAGTAAACTCGGTTCCCGGCAGGGGATAGACCGCGGCTTTATGCCACTTGTTGGAGAACATGGCAAAAAGCTGCACTAAGGGTTCTTCGATTATCTTGTTTTCGATGCCTTTCAGCCAGTAGTCGAACCAGCGCAGGTACATAGAACGCAAGTCGATGGCGGCATCTTTGCCGAAATCGTATTCCCCTAAACGCGACGAAGACCGCGCCGTATGACCCCAGGGACCGACGATCATTTTGATATATTTGTTTTTCGATTTTTTCAATTCTAAATAGTTCAGCTTGGTGCCGATGGCGTCGCCGTCGAACCAGCCGGACTGCAAGAAAACCGGGATATCTAAGTCTTTTAACTTCTCCATAAAATTCGCTTTCTTCCAGTAACCGGTGTTCACATTGTTTTTGATCCACTTCCGCCAGTAGGGGTTCTCTTTGCCGAAAATATCTTTATCTAAGTCGATTACCGGCAGTTTTTTCAATATTTTTTCATACTTGCGCTCGCCGATCTTCTCTAAAGCAGAACCGCTGAGATCAGCCGTGGCCTCACTTTCCAGGATTTCGGCCCACCATATGGACCCCAAAATATAAAAAGTGCCGTATTCATAGGGGATATTATAAAAAGGATCGGGCGGGGCCACGTTGGGAATAATCGTAGTCAGGTGGGGCGGTTTTTGCGACGCGGCCCACAACTGCACCCAACCTACATAAGAACCGCCGATCATGCCTACTTTGCCGGTAGACCAGGGCCGGGTTCCCAACCATTCGATGCTGTCGTAACCGTCTGCGGCTTCGTCTATAAAAGGTTCCCAGGTTCCTTCGGAAGCAAACCTGCCGCGGCAGTCCTGAACGGCCACAGCGTATCCCCGCTTAGAATAAAAATTGGCGTCCAATTCCAGCATATCTTTTCCATAAGGCGTGCGGATCAAAATTACCGGGGCTTTTTTCTCCGTACTGCCGGGGAAATAAAGGTCCGCGGCTAACTTGACGCCGTCGCGCATGGGGATTTTTACCGTTTTCTTGAGGGTTGTAAATTGGGGTTTGGAGAGCAGCGGGTCTTCGGAGCTGTATTTTAGTAAATCATCGAAACCGTCGCGTACATAGGCGGCATACTGCACCGGCACGTTCATCATGTAGATTTTGGAATCCTTGTCGGCCCACACCTGGAGAAGAATCCCCAGCAGGTCGATGTCGAAACGGACGAATTCTATTTCTTTTTCTTTAACTTTTCTTATTTCCGTGCCTTTATATTCTACTTCCATGTCCACTATTTTATAGGGCATTAAAAAGCGGGAAAATTTCTGTTTTCCTTTTTTGTTCATGTCGTAATGTGTTAACATGAGACTTTCGAAGACCGGGCCATAATTATCGGTGGGTAAATGACCGGCGGTCAGGTCTACGGAGTAGGTTTTTTCTTTTACCTGGTATTCGGCTTTATCACCTTTTCGTTTTACCGTGACGGTTTGTGTGGGGGCTTTAATCACCGCGCTGTTCCAAAAACCCTGCTTGTCGGAGGTAATGCTCATGTGGAACACCGCTTCCTGGCCCGACATGGAAAGAACGAACTTCCGGGTGTAATTACCGGCTCCATCCAGGGAATAGGTGATCGTCCCGATGGTGCTGTCATTTACTAAAAGTTTGAAAGTGCCGCTGTCTTTATAATTTGCCATACTGAACGGCAGTACTTTCTCTTCCGCTGCCGGTAATAAAAGAAAACCGGCAATAATTAAAATTAAAAATAGTTTAAATCTCATTTTATTTCTCCATAAAACAAATTTGCCTCCGGGGGGATTTCCCACAAACTAAGGTGGGGAATTAGAGTGAACGCACTGCGTTCCTCCGCTGTGTCGGCGCACCCCGCCGAAAAGCCGCAACGCGGTTTACGCGAAAACCAACATCTCACTCTCTGTGTGCGGTTTCGGGATAGGCAGCCCCTCTAACTTCATACCTTCTATATGAAATTTCACCGCTTCAAAAATATTTCGTTCTACCTGCTTTCTTGTTTTACCGGCAGCTATACATCCGGGTAAATCGGGGATATATGCGCTGTACCCCGTGTCTGTCTTTTCATATATAACTAAATACTTAAGCATTTTTAATTCTCCTTAATTTGAGCCTGTTTCAAAATGCTTCCTAAAGTACCCCTCTTTACTTCGTCGGATAGTTTATGGAAAGATATTGTAACTAACCCTTTTTTTACCGGGTGTTTAAATTGCTTGTGACTTCCTCGCTGTCTAACCTCATACCAGCCGTCATCTTTTATCATTTTTATAACATCCTTTACTTTCATGAAATACCTTAAGCTATTATAATTTATTTGGAGAAATATTTCAATAGTTTTCCGGTTTAACGCAACCCGCCGGAGGCGTCGTCACATTTTCATAAACACTAAGAATACCAACTTCGCCATGTCTTCCATGATCTCCGGGGTAATAATATCCGGGGTATCGGTGGTTCTATGATAAGTAGCGTAAGGCAGCGACTTCGCCCCGGAAGCGCTGAACGACAGGCTGGGAATCCCGGCCCACATAAAATGAGCCGCATCCAACCTGGGCCTGGCTAAATTGTGAAAAAACGAAGGCGTTATTGTACGGTGAATATACTTGCTGTTGGCATCCGCGAAATATTTCCACAAGTCGGGATAGTTTTTCCCGGCGGTGGCCTTGAGTTTTGTGCCTCGGCCCACGCCGTCTAAATTGATCAGGGCTTTGGTTTTTTCTATAGGAAAGAAGGGGTGTTTAAGGTAATATTCGGAACCTTTGACCCCCTGCTCCTCTGCTCCGAAAAAAACAAAAACAATCGATCTTTTGGGTTTTAGCGGCGAATTAGAGATAGCTTCAGCCACAGCCATTATCACGGCCACGCCGGAGGCATTATCATCGGCTCCGGGCATCATTTCGTGATTAAAACCTAAGTGGTCTAAATGAGCGCCCAATACAACCGCCTCTTTTTTGAGTTCCGGGTGGCTGCCGGGGAAATAACCCAGCACATTGCGGGCCACGCCTTCGGGATGATGTTCGGTAAAATTCTTGATAGTGAGTTTTTTCCCGGTCTTGAAAGATTGCGGGAAACGTTTTTTTTGTATTTTTTCTTTTGTTTTTTTGTGGTTTCTGCCCGTACCCGCGAAAATGTCAGCCACGATTGTTTTCCCCACGTAAGTCAGCACCAAACCTTTTATAAAGAGGCAGTTGGGGTTGGCAATATGATAATTGTAAATCATACCGGCTGCGCCGTGAGCCGCGGCATTTTTTACTTTATATTGATGGAAAGAGTAGGGCCGCCATTTTTTAAATTCTTTCGGTTTTTTGCCGGGCGAAACCGGCACTTCCCGTTCCATCAGCACGATCTTGCCTTTTACATCTAAACCTTTGTACTCGTCGAATTTTAGTTCCGGCGCTGTGATGCCATATCCCACATAGACCACCTCGGCGGTTACTTCGCCTGTATCTGAAGTAGAACCGGGCATGAAATCGACTTCATAACGGTAGTGTTTTTCCAGCATTGATTTTTTTTTGAAAGGGATGTGGAGAATTACCTCCGAGCCGGGAAAAACCAGGGTGTAAGGGTTGGGGAAATCCTGGAAATATGTGCCTTTAGCGCCGGCCGGTTTGACGCCCCATTTTTTTAGGTGAAGGGCCACCCATCGAGCCGATGCATTGTAGCCCTCAGTGCCGGTAAGACGTCCGCCGTATTTTTTCAGGCAGAGTTCTTTGACATAATCGAATATAGTATGGCTGGAGATAGAGTGCATCAGCGGCAGTATTTTTTCTTCGTATCGGCAGGGTGTTTTTTCTTTAGCCGCCGGGTTTTGGGAAAAAACAGGAAGGTAAACCAAAACAAACGCTGTCAATAATAAAATAATCAAATTTTTAAGTTTCACAATGCCTCCGTAACATTTGAAAGTATAAACTAAATCGGCGAATATTTCAACCTGCTGCGCGGACGGATGTAAAGTAACTATTCAGTTTTGGAAAAAAATTCAAAGCTTTTATAGGGGGCTTTTCGCTTTTTTAAACAAAAGTTTTGTTCAAGCTTTTTCAAAAGTTTGGCCCCCGGCAGGGCCGCCCAATACTGTTGCCTTAAGCATTATTCAATTTTCCCGATCTTCCTTTGATCCACTTGTTTTTCGCCCTCTTC
>JAGLSW010000715.1 GCA_023135565.1 Candidatus Aminicenantota bacterium
GGCAGGGCCGCCGGAGGCAAGCCCTGTATAGGTCCTATAAGTCCTATTCGTCCTATAGCCCTGTCGAGTATGCTTTTAGCTGGCGCTGGTGCTGCCGAAGTCTGAATTATATGGTATAATAACGCTATGCAAAACAATAATAAACAGATCGTGATCAGGCCCTTTGCCGAAAAAGATTATCAGGGGGTCATCGCCCTGTGGCAGTTGACGGGGATTCCCTGCAAACCCGAAGGCAGGGACAGCAAAGAAAAAATCCTAAAAGAAATCACCAACCCGGGCACTCTTTTACTAATAGCAGAGCAGGAAGGCCGGGTCATCGGCGTAGTGCTGGCTACCCACGATTACCGTAAAGGCTGGATTAACCGGCTGGCAGTGCAGCCGGAACACCAGGCCCGCGGCCTGGCTTCGCGGCTGCTGGTGGAAGCGGAAAACCACCTGTACGACTGCGGCATGGAGATTATCACCTGCTTAATCGAAGAGTATAACCGGCATTCCATGGACTTCTTCCAGCATAAAGGGTACGTGGAACACCGTGACATTATCTATTTTTCAAAAAGAAAATATCCCGACGTCTAAGTGTGCGGCGCCCCCATCCAATAAGAATTGTTTATGAATGTTAAAAAAAATATCGAAGAGGCGAAACGCCTGTACGAAGCAGCGGAAGACGATTTAGACTCCTGCGGCATCCTGTTGGTTCACAAAAAACATGCCCATGCCTGTCTTTTTGCTCGCCAAGCAGCGCTGAAAGCCCTGCAAGCAGCCTACTGTTACTATAATACAGGAGAGGGAGAAAATCCCCTCCCCGGTTTGTTGGTAGGACTGCGCTATCTCCACCGGGAAACATTCCGAAAACTGGAAAAATTTATCCCCGCCATCGAAAAATTAGAAAAGTACGGCAGCCCGGCGCATGCCCGGGACACAACAATCGCCAAAGAAGAGAGCGACTCTTGCGTAAATGCGGCTTATCACATCCTGGCAGAAATAAAAGCACTCATCGCTTACGAGGATCCCTCATGAGCATTCATAAAGCGCTTCTTGAGATCAAGCGGCGTCTCTTTGGGCCGGCCTAAGTCCGGGTCGGTCACATTCTTTACCTTAATATGCAAAAACGATAAGCGCGGGTTTTTATTCCACTTCGTTACAAAATCTCTAATCTCAGCGGCAGTTTTCACTTGCGCCACTTCCCGGTATTTAGAAGCCCGGGCCAGCTCCGATAAATCCACCACCGCAGACACCGCGGTTTGACCGCCGGTGGACTCGTAGGTTTCATTATCTAAGCAAATATGCAAAAACTTCTCCGGCTGGTAATAACCGATAGTAGCCAGGGTGCCGGCGTGCATCAATACCGCGCCGTCGCCATCGAAAACAACCGTTTTCCCGCCGCTGCTTCGATGAAAACCGAAAGCTATGGAAGCCGTACAGCCCATGGAACCTACTACATAAAAATTATTATTCCTGTCCCGCAGCTTGTAAATCTCCCGCGACGGCTTCCCCGTTGTAGAAAAAATGGACACATCGTCGGCGATTTCTTCCAATACGGCAGCGCTGGCTTCCTCCCTGGAAAGGAGTTCCTCGTCCTGTTTTTGGGGAATTTTTTCTTTCTCGAAAATTCCTTTTCTACAGATGATGGCTCCTATGCTGTTTTTGCGCCCGATATTGTCGATCAACTGTTTAATCTCCGCTTCCTGTGCGGACAGGTGCGGTTCCAGCAGCACATGATCCACCTGGAAAACCTTAAGCAAATCGAGCAGCGTCTTCCCACTCCACAGATGCTGCGGGGCATCTTTTTTCCCCGGTTCCCCGCGCCAGGAAATCACCAACAGCGTAGGAAACTCGTACAGCTTTTGCAGCGAAGTCAAAGGATTGACGGCATTTCCAAAACCGTCGTTCTGCATGAATACCGCGGGTATCCTATTTGCCAGGGAGATACCGGCCGCAAAACCCATGGCTTCGCCTTCGTTGGAAGCGATCAGGTAATTTTCGTTTTTTTCTAAGTAAGCGATGACCTCTTTAAATACCGAACAGGGGACGCCGGTAAAATCCCGGATGCCGTTCTTTTTTAACAAGTCGATAAAATCAGCGGCTTTCATTTTTGCTGCTCCTTTGTCTCCAGGTTGATCAGGTAGGTCAGGTCCTCGATGCTGTCTATATCCTTCCATTTATCTTTGAAATATTCGAGGAATACATCATATTTTTTCGTTATCAAATGGTTAAGAAAATCATTTAACGACCATTTTTTTAACAGTTCCGGGTTCTCCTCATGCAGCGCTGTCAGTTCCTTATCGAAAATGGCGCTGCCTTTTTCACTTAACTTCAATATGCCGATGAATTCTCCATTATGATCTTTTATGGCTTTCTCATTTTTCAGCGCCTGGATTTTTTTGATGCGGCAGACATTTTTTTTGCCGTAAGCTTCCGAATAGGGTTCATCCCCTACCACGAAGTCTCTTGCCTGGTTAAACCTACCGTTTATAGAAGGATCCACAGCCAGCACGATATCTTCATCATTGAGCATCAGTTTGCGCAGGATATCCTCTTCGAACAACACATCGCCGTACAACAGGATCAAAGCCCCGGAAATCTTGTCTTTTGCCTTATAGAGAGAATAAAGCAGGCCGTATTCGGAATAATTCTCATTTACGATATATTCCAGGTTGGGCAGGTTAACCGCATCTTTCTTAAATCCTACCACTACGCCGATATCTTTTATATTCCTGTTATTCAGGATTTTGACAATCTTCGACAGGATGGTCTCGCTGCCGATTTTTATCATGGCTTTGGGTTTGTCATCGGTTAATGAACCGAAATTGGTGCCTTTCGTAGCAGCCAAAATTAAACTGCTGTAAGATTTTTTCTTAGGCAGGTAGATATCTTCCGCTTCTTTGTACTCTTCAACGTCCTGGAGGCGGAAAATTTCTTTCACCGGTATGATTTTCTCCTGCACATCGAGCAGCGAATCCTCTTCATGGATTTGTTTGACGATTTTTTGCATATTGGTGATAGAAGCCCGCAGCGTGTGGTTGGCCCAGATAATTAAGGAAATGCCGGAATCTTTGAATTTTTGAGTAGGAGTGCGGTAATACATGGTGGGCACAATGACTACCGGTTTTTTTCCATTCCACTGTTTTAAGAACAATTCGATCTCATCGAAAGACGATATCTTGCTGTGCATGAGAATAGCGTCGGCCCCGGCCTCGGCATAGGCATCGGCTCTTTTCACAGCCTCATCTACGCCCCAACCGGCGATTAAGGCTTCAACCCGGGCTACGATAACGAAATCCTTATCTGTTTGCGAATCTTTTCCTGATTTTATTTTGCCGCAGAACTCATCCATATCTGCCAGGGGCTGTTTTTCGCCGCTGATAAAGGAGTTGGTTTTGGGGAAGACTTTATCTTCGATGCATACACCGGCGATATTTCGTTGTTCCAGTTTCTTCACCAGTCTTCTAAAGCTGTTAAAATTGCCGAAACCGGTATCGCCGTCTAAAAGGATCGGGATAGAAGTAGCGTCGGACATGAATTCGCAAACTTCCAACACCTGGGTCCAACTGGCTTCGTTGTTATCGCGCACACCCAGGGCGGCGGAGATGCTCAACCCGCTGGCCCAGATACCTTTAAAACCGGCTTCTTCGACGATTTTAGCGGACAGGCCGTTATGGGCTTCCATGATAAACTCTAAGGTAGGGTTTTCGATCATGTGTCGTAGTTGGGTACTTTTTTTCATTTTTTCACCTTTGGCCGGTAGGACCGGCGTCGATTAAATAAACCCTATTTTACCACAAAGAGTACAAAATAAAAAGAATAGTCTTGCCTCCGGCGGCCCTGCCG
>JAGLSW010000716.1 GCA_023135565.1 Candidatus Aminicenantota bacterium
TTTTCCAAAACTGAACACTTACATTTAAAATTTGATTTTTTCTTGACATTTTACATCAGGAATAGAGATAATTCCCCATTTCAAGAAATTTTTTTAATTTTTTTTGCTTTTTCTCTTGAATTTTTTGATAATATCGGTTATATTAATTATCATGAAAATATTACATTTCTCCATTGTGCAATTTAGTAACAGCAGTAGTGAAAAGCCAAAGTTATGGATACATCATAACTCTATAAAAGTTACGCGATCCAAAATAAGAAAAAGGAGGTAAAATGATTACCGAAAAAAAAACGTTAAAAGAAGAAGTTGGCATCAGGTTTTGCCAGTTTAGAAAAGCAATCGATAAGACCCAACAGCAGTTGGCTGATGAATTGAAAATTTATCAATCTACCATAACCAACTTCGAACAGGGAAAAACTTTCCCCAATCTCAATTATTTAAATCACTTTAGCGGCAAGTACGGTTTGAATATCAACTGGCTGGTAACCGGCAAAGGAGATCTTTTTCTCAAAGGATACCGCATCCGTAAAAATGCTCCCTATTTGATAGAGACCTTTCCCTATTCCCAATACAATATGGACGAACAGCGCGAATACTCCGAAATCTTTACCCTAATGGAGGTCCCTGTTGTGGAACAGGTTGTAATGGCAAAACTCCTGGAGACAAAGGCCATCTTAAAAGACGAGATAAGCGCCTATTATCTCAAAAAAGCAGAACAAGAAAAGGGAGAGGATAACGGTACCGAAGGGAACGGGAATGGAGATGAAGCTTAATAAAGAGAAAATCGCGGAATTAATCAATTTAATGGAAGTTCCCGAAATAAGGCAGACCATGTTAGCCAAATTCGAACAGGTAAAATTGATTTTTTCCGAAGAGATCGGGAAATATTATATAAACAATCACCCGAACCTCATCAAATTTCCAGACAGGATGCGGGAGTACCGTAAACAAGAGGAAAATAAGGACGCAAGAACGAAAAATACCGGGCAGAGGGAAGTCGGGAAAAGAATAGAATGGAAATGTCAAAAAGGTTTTTTCGATACGACACGCTATGTCGGTATGTCTGAAGAGGAACAAATTGCTGTTTTCCAGGAATATTTTAAGAATAGCAGCGAATTCCGCCGGGAAATATTGTTCGAGTTCTTCCTGAAAAAAATGCCTTACTCCGATATTTACGAAAACACAGGGTAAAGCGGTAAAGGTTAGTTTCCCGCAGGAAGCACACAGCGCGGGTGCGTCGAACATCCACTTTACGCGCCCGGCGCTGTGTACTCTTTTGCGTTGTACGCTCACCTAAAAGATAAAAGAATGGCATGTTATCTTAACGAAACATCCTTGAAATCTATGATAAAAAAACGGTCGTCTTCAACCGGGGTCTCCCTTTTCTTTACGTTTATGTCGAACATTTCACTGCCGATGTAAAGAACAATAGCCCTGTCCCCTACTGCTTCCTGCATAATTTTAGTAAAGTCCTTTTCAAATTCCTTAGAGAGTCCCTTTAGAAAATCGTCGAAAACATAGATTTGAAATTTTTCAGCCAGTTTGATGCCGAGATATGCCCTGTTCAATGTTTCACTACCCAGGGTTTTCAGTTTTAGTCTTTGCTTACTTCCCGGGATGCCCCACTCCTCTAACTTTGCCGACACCTCATCGGGAGGTAGGTTCCTGCCGCGGCATTCATACTCGATCCATGATTTTAAGGATATCCAGGGATCGAAGTGGCATAAAGGCAGCTGCTGCAATACAGCCGCCCCCTGGCTTACAAGGTAATCCAGGATTTGTCGCCGTACCATTTTATCGCGGCAAAGTGAGAAATAGGTTTTCCCTTTTTCCATTCTTTTGATGTCGATTTCAAGGTGCGGTGCACCCTCCTTCTCTGCTCCGGCTGCTTTTCCACGCAGTGGGGTTCCAAAAAACCTTTGTTTCGTTTCTTTTTTTTCGGGCGCCGCCCCTCTCCTCTTGAATATAGATAACCCGGTCCCCAAAACAAGCAATGAATAAAACAATGTCAGCAGGAATCCCCGCCAAAAATTTCCCGGCAGGGCGCATTCAGAGCGGAACACATTCTCCTGGCCGCTTATGAAAGACTCTACCTGCCGGCCGATTTTCGTATATCTTTTATCAAAGAAAAAGCGGGAGAAATTTTCTTTTAAAGCCAGCATATATTGAAGGAAATTTTGATAATCGTTATATCCATAACCGGAAAGTTCTTTAGTCAGGAAAAGGTAAAAAGAAGAAGGAAGTATAACGGACTTTCTTTCGTTGTAAGTGATCAGTTTATAAACTTCCCTGCTTAAATCTTTTTCAATAGCCTTGTTCAGCATGTACTCATTTTTTATGTAATCGTCTAAGAATTTAGGAAAAATCTTTTTCAGATTTTTGACTTTTTCATTTTCGAGTTTTTCGATAGATACTTTGTATCTACTCTCGAATTTCATCACATTGTCCAGTTTTATCATATTTACCGCTTCATTGGATTTGATGACACCGGCTCGCTTTTCCAGGTCTATCCCGTGGATCCCGGGAGTTAAAAACAACAGCAGGAACCATATGGCATAGACAACTGTATAAAGCGACCGCTCAAAGGAGAAAACGACCGTTCCCAAAACTCCTAAGAAATAAAAAAAAGTCACATAAAGAACCGCAAACAAAGAAAACAGGATAAAAAGACCGCTTTCAGCGCCGGAGAAGCGGATACCTTTTAACCGGGCCAGCAGGTAAGCGGCGCCGCAAACTACCGCAAAGCAGCAGTTTAAAAGCGCCGCTCTCGTGAATATTGTTGTCGAGATATACTTCATCCTGTTTTTTGCCCGGTTCATGGGGTCTCGATAGTCCATGGGCAGGAAGTTATTACTACGAAAGGTACCGAGGCCGAAATACAACATCAACAAACTGCCGAATACGAAGAACATGCTTGAAAAGTCTCCGAATCCGAAGGCTGCGTTATTGGCAAAAATACTTTTTCCTT
The DNA here is from genome assembly GCA_023135565.1 of Candidatus Aminicenantota bacterium. GTDB lineage: Bacteria > Acidobacteriota > Aminicenantia > UBA2199 > UBA2199 > JAGLQA01. The sequence goes on from JAGLSW010000716.1 coordinate 2,969, forward strand.
TGTAATTTATCGAGATATTAACGATCTCTTTCGTGTCCACGGCGCCTTCGAGATAGAGGAAGGCGGAAGAGTAAAAAAGGGTTAGGGGAGAGGGTTGGAAAAGCACCCTGAATCCATAGGCTCCGTATTGTTCATAATTGATGTACTGTTTGATTCTCCGTTTTTCGTAATCGAGGAAATTCGCTTTTTCTATGAAGAAGTTTTTATATTTTTCGACCCCTGAATTCACGAAATAGAGTGACAGTAAGAGGAAAAACAAAAAAAATACCACATGTTTTTTATTAGCGAAGAGCCGTTTGCTTTCAAAAGAAAAAGTATATTTCACCGGTGTCACTTCAATACGGCTGCTGCGGTCATTGTGCAGTAATTCCCGAAAAGGGCAGTCCTGGTAAACCGCTGCAGCAGGTTCCAGAACAGTTCGATATCGGGGGTTTCATTTTCCTTTAGTTTTTCCCTGATTTGCTGGAGGACAGTTAATATGCCGTCGATATTATCTATATTCTCCTGGTAGGCGCCCAGGATATCCCCGGCGGAAAAATAGGATTTTACCGCGGTCATCAGGTGGTTATCTAATTCTTTGCCGGATTCGAACTGGCCGTAGTCGAAAGTCTTGAAGCGTTGGATATTTCCCGCGGCATACCCGGCCCGACTGCCTACGGCGATGGAAGTTTCATATTCTCTTTTCGCCGTCTCCAATTCGGTGATGGTTTTTTCGGCATAGTCTAAGGCCGCCGTATAGTCGAGAGCTTGTTTTGCCGATTTCTCATACTCTTTTAGGAGCAGGTCGGCATAGGATTTGGCCTGTAAGAAACGGATAGTTCCTTCGATTACCGCGGCTTCGATCTTTTCACGGTTTTGCTGCGGGAAAGCCGGTACCACGTCATTCATTACCACAAAGGCTTCCACTGTCATAGTGGAAACCAGGAAAGTCACTAAAAAAAGAAAAATTGTTTTTTTCATAAAATCCTCCTGGATATTTATTAAATTTTTTTGTTGGTCTTGATTGGGAGAAAATTGAGGGGGACACAATTTGTAAAGATGATTTTTTACTTAGTTGGCGATTTGTTTTAACCGCGGTCGCCCGCCGCCTCTTTTTTTTTACAGGTGTATTGTATACAGTGATGTCTTGATTTTCATTCCGGCGATTTGTTTTAACCGCGGCCGCCCACTGTTTCTTTTTTTTTGCCCCGGAGGGCCTGCAACTAATAATAGGCGATTATAATGCAAAATGAACAATTTGTCAACCGAAAAAATGTAAAAAAAATTAAGTTTTTAAAATTTAAACATTTAGATGCACTTCCACACCTGTTTTGCCGGTATATCTTTCGCAGCAGAGATGAATTCCAAAGAACTAAACGGCACCTTTTCCCGTTTCGAGGTCAGCGGTAATGACACAGTAAAAAAGGTCGCCTACAAAGAAGCAGACAAGCGGGTTTATATTAACGATAGTCAATATTTCTCCAATATCCCCCCGGAAATTTGGGAATATCAAATCAGCGGCTATCAAGTGATGCAAAAATGGTTGAAAGACCGCAAAAAGCGGGTGTTAACTTTAGAAGAAATCCAGCATTATATCAGGGTTGCGAAAGCTTTAGAGCTAACGATTCGATACCAGGAAAAAATCGACTCGCTATACCCCGAAATCGAGAAAAAATTAATCCGGTAAACAGACCCCTGCCGGGGGCCAAACTTTTGAAAAAGTTTGAACAAAACTTCTGTTAATTGAACACCCCAGTGGTCAGGTCTTGAATTTTAGAGTTTTCGGCAATCAAAACCGGCAGCCCGTTCTCTATCAAAGTTTGCTGTGCATATATTCAGTCTCTTTCATAATTTCTGAAAGAGCCTCTACCCTGCTCGATTTCATGATTATATTTTTTGCCGGTATGCCAAACCCTAACAACTCGTCGTTTTTATAGTAAACATTCGTGAAAACAATAACTCTTCCCGGGTCTATCTCGATAGGCGGAGAAAGCATTACCGCTGCCGGCATATAAGCGCCCTAAACAAAACCCAATATTTTTTTAATCCTTCTACTTAAGAAAAAATTTTTCAGGCTTATTATGAATAGCGGTATAACCACTATTAACAACATGCTTGATATTGTCATTGTCCCGGGTGACGACGCCGGCATCACGAATCCACCCGAACTGGATATAAACAAGTTTACCACCAAATTGACCGCGGCAAGATACAATATTGAAAGCCCCCCGGTAACTATAGATACATCACCCCCTAAAAATTTAACATAGTCTCTATATTCCGATTTCAAGTCACTCAATTTAGAATAAGTTTTTTTTTCTTCCTCACTCCTCTCTTTCGACTCGATCGCCCTTTCTCCAAATATATGATAACTCTCATCTTCTATTATTAAACGATAATTCTTACCTAAAAACATCCTGTCTTCTTTCTCTACAAAATCTTTGCTTATGGTTTCCTTAATGTTATCAAGTGTTTTTAAGATTTCTTTTTTTGGACCGGCGTTAAATATCAATTCAAATTTATGCTGGGGGACACTGTCTTTTTCCTCGAAGCCATCTGTCCCCCATTTCAACTTTTCAAAATTTTCTTTATTTTTTATCCATTCTTCCGCATCTATTTCACTCTTGAATAGAACCTTCTCTTTGTTGATGTGGCCGACTCCTTCGTATTTTTTATTTAATTCCCAATAATCCTTAAATTCTTCGGAATAACTCCTCTTAAATTTTACATCGTTTAATTGGGGATTCAACTTTTTCTCAAAGATTTTGTCTAATATTTTCATTTTAATCTCCATAATACCAATCGCGGTATTTTTTTTCCGCATAGTATATATTTTTCTTCATTTTCAAAATATATCACACCTTTCCGCCGGATGCAAGCGCCAATTTCATTTTTTCATAATACCTCATTGGCTGATTTAAGATTGGAGGTATAGATTTTCCTCTATTTGGCAAAAAGCTGGTGAAGGAAATGTGGTTGGAGATGGCGGTATGAAAAAAAATGGGGGTTAGCAAAAAAAATTTTCTTGACAAAACAGTACATTTTTTGTTACCATTAATATTTGCAATTTTAACATCAACTTAAAATTAAGGAAGTAAAAATGATTTCTAAGATTTTTATAATGTTATGTAGATTTTCACCCAAACTAAAAGTAATATTGTGGAAACGGTGGTATCAATTTCTTGCCAAAGCCTATCATCAAAGAGAAGACTGGAACTTTATGAACTATGGCTATGCTCCTCTAAACGGCGGCAAAGAAAAACTAAATCTAAATGATGAGGACGAAGAAAATCGCTATTCCGCTTTTCTCTACCATCATGTGGCAAGCGCTGTCGAACTTAAGGGTCTGAATGTCCTGGAAGTCGGCAGCGGCCGCGGCGGCGGCGCAGATTATATCAAACGCTATTTAAAGCCCAAAACAATGACCGGGGTGGACTTTTCGGAAAATGCGGTAAAATTTTGCAATAAAAAATATGCCGATAATGGGTTTTCTTTCAAAGTCGGCAGGGCAGAGTCCCTTCCCTTCCCGGATAATAGTTTCGATGCTGTGGTAAATGTCGAGTCATCTCACTGTTACGGTTCATTTGATAGTTTCCTGGCACAAGTTAAGCGGACGCTTCGAGAAGGCGGCCATTTTCTTTTCGCCGATTTTCGTAAAAGGGAAAGAGTGCCGGTTCTTCGTGAACAAATACGCAATTCAGGATTAACTATTGTAAAAGAAACCGATATAACTCTAAATGTTGTCGAGGCTTTGAAATTGGATAGTGAACGCAGGCTCTCACTGATCAAGGAAAACACTTTTAAGCCGTTAATTAAGTCTTTTTGCCAGTTTGCCGGCACTGAAGGGTCAAGGATTTATGAAAAGTTTCGCAGCCGTGAAGCGGCCTATGTAAGCTTCGTGCTGAAGAAACAAACTACCTGAGCACCTTTATCGGCTCCCCGGGCCCGCTATTTCAAACTGGCGCGCAGTGATAGTTAAGCTTAGCCACAGAGCACCTATCGCATCCGTTGGCCGCAACCAAACACACCCCGTCGCATCGGGAAAAAGCAAAAGAGACGGGCTTTTGATTCTCAATAATCAAAAGTTTGGCCCCCGGCAGGGACCCACCACGTGGGCAGGCGATAAGGGCCGGAGGCAAAGAATGATATAATCATTTCCGGGTGCGGTTCCTCCCCCACGCGAGTGGGGTAATTTAAGTGTCGATCTCGTGTAATATGTGGGGCGAATTGCGCCAATCAGGCACCACTTTTATAAAAAGATCGAGATACACTTTTTGGTCGAAATAATCCTCCATGTCCTTCCTGGCCAGTTCCCCGATGGATTTTACAAGGTGTCCCTTCTTGCCCACCAGGATTTTTTTCTGGGACCTGGTCTCTACGTAAATTTCAGCCCTGACATAAACGATCTTTTTATCTTTCCTGATTTCCTCTACTTTCACCGTAGTGGTAAAAGGGAGTTCGGCCCTGGTGGAATGGAGTACTTTTTCCCTGACCAATTCCGCCGTATAGAACTTTTCGGTCTGCAATGTATACTCTTCATCAGGGTATAGATGGTCGCCTTCGGGCAGGTATTTATAGAGCAAATCCTCTATTAAATCCATATTACTGCCTTTCAAAGCAGATATAGGCACGATCTCATCCCAACTGTAGACATCTTTGAAACGGTTGATTTTTTCAAGCGCCCGCGCTTTGTTGTATTTATCGATCTTATTGATAATCAGGAATACTTTCTTACCGAGACCTTCAAAAAGGGAAAGGGCAAAATCATCCTCCCGCACCTGGTCTATCTCGATAAAATAGAGGATAATATCCGCATCCATCAAGGAAGTATGCACTTCCGACATCATCTTCTCATTGAGCTTAAAATAGGGCCGGTGAATCCCGGGGGAATCAAAAAAGATAATCTGCCCTTTTTTGCCGCTTTTGATGCCCAAAATCTGCTTCCTGGTGGTCTGCGGCTTATTGGAAACAATCGAAACTTTTGCTTCCATAATATAATTCAAAAAAGTCGATTTGCCCACATTGGTCCTGCCGATCAAGGCCACATATCCGGAATGTTTTTTTCTTGTTGCCATTTAATAGTCCTCGTGACAGCATTCAGCTTTCGGCAATCAGCTTTCAGCTATTGTGCTGCGCACTCTTTATTCGTTTCCCACCGGCTCGCCTTCGCGTGGAGCAGGCGGATAGATTTTCACTTTTTTTATCCTATTTTTTTCGGTTTCCAGCACCTCGAAGGTATGATCGTCAACCGTAACCTTTTCTTTTTGTTTGGGGATTTTTCCCAATTTATAGCTCAGCAGCCCGGCCACTGTATAATAATCTTCATCTTCCTCTAATTTTATTTCTAAGGTGTCGTTCAATTCCGAAATATCGGTGTCGCCTTTCACGATAAAATAATCTTCCTCTTTTACGATCTGTTCCGTATCTTCATCGTATTCGTCGTGGATTTCGCCTACGATCTCCTCTATAATATCCTCCATGGTCACCACACCGGAAATGCCGCCGAACTCATCTACTACGACAGCAAATTTTTGTTTGGATTTCTGCAATTCTTTCAACAGTTCGAGAATCCTCATGGTCTCAGGAATAAAGAAAGGTTCCCTGAGAATCTTCTTTATGTTAAAATCTTCTTCGTTCCAGTAGCCGAACACATCTTTAGACAAAATTACACCCTCTATATTATCGATGCGGCCGGAAATCACCGGGTACCTGGATTTCTTTTTTTCGTTTATTATTTTTGCCAGTTCTCCCATACCTACATCTATATCGACATAAATCATGTCCACCCGGGGGGTCATTATCTCCTTGACCAGGGTTTCGCCGAATTCGATCACGCTGACGATCATCTCTTTATCTTCTTTTTCCAGCACACCTTCTTTGGTGCCCACCTCGACGAAGGTTTCCAGTTCTTTTTCGCTAATATCATCCTGGTCGTTTTCTTTTTCGTGCAGTTTATTTTTGACAAAAGAGGAAAAAACGATATTAAAAGGAGAAAAGAAAACCCGGGCCACAGGAAACAAAAAAATCAGTCTTTTTAAAATGCCCTCTTTCATAACAAAAGAGATGGTGTAGAAGAATAAATTGAACAGGAATAAAAAAACAAAGATCAGCAGGAAAACTCTATGCAGGGGATTTTCTATAAATTCTCCCAATATGATATAGGCATATATAAAAAGACACAATTGCAGGAAAAAGGCAAAGCCGCTCAAAGAATTGAGTGCCATCTCGTAATTCTTTACAAAATCGAATTTCCTTTTTGTTTCCTTTTCAAAATCCTCCAGGAAGCCGGCCAGTGAAATCCGGGAGAAGCTTTTAAAACTTATCTCCAACATATAAAAAACGATGGTAATTAGAGATATAGTGGTGAGGATGAGAAATTTCATCGATTAATACCTCTTCGTTGTGTAAACAAATTTTTATTCATCTTAATTACGCTGTTATTATACCATGAAAATGCGGTTATCTTCAACCCACCGCGGGGTCCCGGATTTCCCATCAAATTTGCCTATTTTTTCAATTAGCCCAAAACGGTTGATTAATCAGTTGATCGACGACAATTAGAATTCCCGGTCAACGATAAATGCTGCAATAAAAAACTGCCCCCTTCGCGCCTTTCGTGAACTTCGTGGTAAAAATAGCCCTCAGTAATGATAGAGAATACCTCATTTTTTTTCAGGACTGAATATATACCATTTTTTGCCTTTAAAATCATGCAGTATTATGCTACCATATGTATTAATTAAGTTTTGGAGTAAGGAATGATATTTTTTTCAAGGTTTATGGCTTTTTTTCAATCCATGCACTCAGTCCTTAACCCGAAAATTGACACCGCTTTAGAGAACTTTGCCCTGCGCCAACAATTGGCTGCATTTAAGAAAAAGAATCCCAGGCCGAAACTATCCCGGTTAGATCGTATTTTGTGGGTATTACTTAGATTGTGTTGGTATAGATGGCAGAGCGCTTTGATTTTTGTCAAACCGGAAACCGTTGTCGGATGGCATCGTAAAGGTTTTAGGCTCTACTGGAAATATATTTCAAATAGAGGAAAAGGAAAACATAAGATCGACAAAGAGATAAGGGATTTAATTCATAAATTGGCGAATGAAAATCCCACCTGGAGAGCGCCGCGGATTCATGGTGAGTTGTTAAAGTTGGGTTTCCGGGTTTCGGAACGAACCGTTTCCCGGTATTTGCCGAAAAGGGAGCCATCGGGCGATAAGATCAAAAAATGGATGACTTTTTTAAATAATCAAAGGAAAGGCATTATGGCAATGGATTTTTTTACTGTGCCTACGTTGTTTTTCCGGCAGCTTTACTGTTTTTTTATTATTGGTCATGACAGGCGAAAAATCATTCATTTTAATGTGACCTTTAATCCCACGGCAGAGTGGGTGAAAGAGCAGCTAAGGTCGGCTTTTTCTATAATCGAGTCGCCTAAATACATGATCTATGACCGGGATACGATTTTCTCGATCCTGGTAACCGAAACCTTGAAAGCCTTTTCTATCGAGCCTGTACGGACTTCTTTTCGTTCGCCCTGGCAGAACGGCACTGCCGAACGCTGGATCGGCAGTGTGCGGAAAGAGTTGTTAAATCATGTGATCGTATTGAATGAGGGGCATTTGTACATGCTGCTCGAGGAATACATCGACTATTACCATAATGACCGGACGCATTATAATCTCGATAAAGACCCGCCAAACACACGCCCGGTTCAAGACAGGGCTTCCGATAGTGACCGGGTGATTGCGCTGCCCCGGCTCGGCGGACTGCATCACAAATACGCCTGGAAAGACGCCGCTTAGTTTTTTTGAATATATGTTATGCTGCCATACCGGGGAAAAGTGCGTCCGCTCTCTGATTTTTGCAGCCAAAATGCCGATTTTTCGTCGGAAAAAATGTTCCGTTTTTTCAATCCGAATCGCTCGAAATGAAATGTTCGCCTTTTTTTACTAAAAAACCAGCCCGGATAGCTTATTGGCGAGCGACAGGTATCGGTTGGGGGTGTCGCCTTTTTTACCTGGAACAATCCCGGTTTTACAAAAGAGGATTCTATGCCTGAAAAAATCACCTCGTTTTTTCAATCCGAATCGCTCGAAATGAAATGTTCGCCTTTTTTCACTGAAAAACCAGCCCGGATAGCTTATTGGCGAGCGACAACAGAAGTAAACGTTTCGGCTGCTAATCGCTCTCTTTTACATAAACGTCTTTACCGCGGAATACGATCGCCAGTTTTTTTATGTTTTTTATCCCTCTTTCCACAAGCTCGGTTTCGTACTGCTTTTCTTCGATCTGTGACAGGGCGGCTTTAGCGGCGGATTCCACTGTCTCGTTATCATCGCCGGCAGCGGTTTTGAACTCGATCACATAACCTGTCCCGGAAATGTCGCGGGGAATAACCATAATATCATACCTGCCGTAACCCGATTCCCGGTTGGATTTTATCTCGTGGGTATTGGATATCCAGACCAATAGCCCGGCTGTCAGCGCATGGTATACCTTCTCCGGCTCTACGCCGAAATCAAAATAACTGCAAACCGCGGCAACAATTTTTTTCAACATTTTTTCGAAGAGTTTGACGTCCCCGGCAATTAGTGCGCTGAGCATTGTTTCTAATTTCTTGTTTTCTATTTTGGCGGAAAAATAGCGGTCCACCACTTTGGCGTAAGCGGTTCTCACTTCCTTGTTGGGAATCGAGAGGGCATAATAAATCTTCCCGGACACGTCGTCCTGTCTACTAAAAGATTGTCTCATGTAGCCGCCCATCAAAAGAAAACTCCATAAAGAGTCCTCGTTTGAAAAAATATCTTTAAGCACTATATTCTCTTCCACGGCTTTTTCGATGTGTTCCCCGCGGATGAGTTGTTCCAATTCTTCTTTGAGTTCCTTCCCCCCTTTTGAAAGCAGGGTTTCGACGATGCGGTTATCGGACGTGTTAATCCAATAGGGTTTTAATTCCTTTCCCTTATTACCTAAAAAATTAATAATCGACCAGGGGTTGTAAATCACTTTGCCCCCGAATAAGTAACCGTTATACCACTGCTGCACCTCCGCGTATCTATCTAATAGAACGAAATCATTAAGAAGCGCAGCCACTTCCTTTTCGGTAAACCCGAAGTGATTTTCGAACTCCACGGAGGTCAGGGTATAGACTCCCAGGTTGTTTAAACCGGAGAAAATCGATTCTTTGGCTACACGCATGATACCGCTGATAATTCCTTTTTCCAGGTAGCGGTCGGTGTCTTTCAGCCCCCCGCCTAAGAAATTTCGCATAAAATTAACGATTTCTTCATAATAATCGTGGCTAAAACCGGCATGGATGGGCGCATCGTATTCATCCACCAGGATAACCGCTTTCCGGTCGTAGAACCGCGTCAGGTAGAAAAGCAGTTTTTCCAGGCTATTTTCGTAATCGCCCTTACCGCCTGTAAGGTCGATGATCTTCTTAAAATACTCCTTTTCCGTCGGTTTTAGTTTTGCACTGTCAAGCAGGTAATCATGTTTTAGATATTCACCCTGCACCAATTGTTTTATCTTACTCCAACAGGAGTCCCAATCCAATTCTTTGATGTTCCTGAAAGAAATAAAAATCACGGGGTGTTTGCCCTGTCCCCGGAGGTATTCGCCGCCTGCCCGGCAGATCTGGAAAGGGGTGAACAATTCCTTGTGGTTTTGTTCAGTGCCGCCCGGGGTTTCCGTGGGGCAGCAGTCGAAAAAATATTTTACCATAGAGAGATTCAAGGTTTT
>JAGLSW010000717.1 GCA_023135565.1 Candidatus Aminicenantota bacterium
CCCGGCAGGGCCGCCGGAGGCGAGTAAAACTATTTTTTGCACGACAGACGAGGCTTGACGCAGCATTAGCAAACTCGAAACTATCAATGAATTATTCATAAATTATAATTTTAAAAAAGTGGAGATTTTTTCTCTCAATTTTTCTAAAGTGGATTTTTTAATTTCGCATTGCCAAATCGTTAAATAGCCCCACCCCAATTCTTTTAATTTCTTATAGTTCAGTTTGTCTCTTTCTACATTGCCGGAAATTTTTTTCTCCCAAAATTCAGTATTTGTAGCCGGGAGAGCAGCTCGTTTACACCCCTCGTGACCGTGCCAAAAACAGCCGTTTATAAATATAACCTTTTTATATTTGGGGAAAGCCAGATCAGGCGTACCCGGTAAATCTTTTCGATGCAGTCGATAACGGTATCCCAAAGAGAAAATCGTTTTCCTAATAAAAATTTCCTGTTTAGAGCCTTTAGGTTTGATGCGGCTCATTATTTCGGATCGTTTCTGGGGAGAGAATATATCAGCCAATGTACTCTTTTAGATGGTTTTTGATATTTCGGCACTGGATATAGCTGAACTTAGGGGGCAGCGCATTGCCGATCAAGGTCGCCAAAGAGGTTTTGGAAATATCCGCCGGGAATTTATAATCCCGGGGAAATGATTGCAGCATCGCCGCTTCTCGAGCCGTAATGACCCGGTCTTCTTCGGGATGTAAAAACCTTCCTTTGGAAGGGTTCAAACAGCCGCTTGTAATGGTGCTTGAAAAATCGTCCCACCGCAAACGTCCGTAAACATCGTTAAATCCTATATTTTTTTTTTTATGGCAATCAAGGGTATATGATTCAGGCAAATCTCCTCTGCTGCCGCCGTTTTTCGGCACTTTCGATATTAAATCTTTTATTTTTTCGGAGTGCAGTGCTGCTGTTTTGTGGACTGCATCGTCGGTTTCCGTCATGGATTCCAGACTGGCGATGGCTTCCCTGACCGTTATTTTTTTACGGTTTCCCGCGGCTACTTTCAACTCTCCTTTCAGAGAACCCACTAAAACAAGTCTTTTTCTTCTCTGGGGAACTTCGTAATTTTGAATATCCACGATATCGACGCAAATATTGTAATGTTTTTTTAGCTCTTCGCACATCTCGGAGAAAAGGTCGTAATTTTTTAAGCCGGGAACATTTTCCATCATGATGGTAACCGGTTCCAGTTCTTTAACGAATCTTGAAAATTCGAAAATCAGGTCGTTCCTGTCGTCATATACCGCTTCTTTCCGGTTTAGTCGCCTCATGGAGGAGAATCCCTGGCAGGGTGGGCATCCGGCTAAAAGGTGTAATGTTTTCCCCTTTAATATTTTTTTAAAATCTTCGCTTTTTACTTTTCGTATATCGTTCCTGATTACTATTGTTTCCGGGTGATTGAGTTTGTAAGCGGCAGCGGCGTCGGGGTCGATTTCGACTGCCGCCGAAACAGCGAATCCGGCTTGTCTCATCCCTTCGGAGAGGCCGCCGCACCCTGAAAACAAGTCGATTGCATTGTATTTCATTTCATCTTTCCTTTAAGTTCATCTGCAAGTTTTTTTTGTAAGAAGGTCGGATAGTCGGGACTTCCATAACCCGATATAGAATTTATTATATGCATGATAACAGGGGTTAGAAAGGGTTCGCTAATAGTGGTAATTCGTCTATATTTGTCCCAATGGATATATGATAGCGGCTTAATCCGATCTATTACTTTTTCAATCTTTAACAAATCTTCCGGCATATCAATAGATATTGACGTTATTTCTTTAGGATAAGCAATATAATTTTTGAAACAACCATTAATTTTTAGAAAAGGAAAATACAATGCTGAACCTCCGATTGAGCCGACTGGGTTTGATAATGAACTGATTTTACTAATATTTTTAATAGAGCTGTTTTTTCTTGTTAGCAGTGCTCTTCCTTTTATATGGTCCTTTTTCGCATTGAGGCTGTAAAGCCTGATGAGATTTATGTAACCCAGGTTTTTATTCCAGAAGAAGTGTAAATCGCAATCTGGTGTAATAACTAAATATAGTGACGATTTTTCATTGCCATTTCTTTCAGCGACGATATCACCTTTTCTAACCAGGTTGTCGTTAGGATTATGGTATAGACGATACGACCATAATTCTTCCGCTATTTCCCTAAAATTATCCTCGCTACAATCATCGGAATTCGTTTGGTCATACTCTAGTATAGACGATACAACATCATTTTTTATTTTCTCCGATACCAACTCGATCAATTGATCCGAGGCATCTTTCTTTACATCATTGTCTCTCAAGAGGTCACTTAGTTGACTATCATTTATGAGATTATTTTTTATTTTTTCACCGATCATGTCTTTTAAATCGACATCTATCTGTTCCCTGTTATTTGCTCCTAAAAACTTCAATGTCTTTTCGATATGCAATTCTCCTAAGCGAACCAAAACCTTATCGAGAGCATTGATTGTTGTACTTCTTAAGCAATTACCGAATTTGAAAGAGAAATTTTCTTTATATAGATTTTCTACCTTTACAATTAAATCAGATGGGCTTCCAGATTTTTTTCCTAAATCGTTTAATTTGTCTATATACTCCAATCTATCCCTAAATCGCTTAAATTTCTCATCTTCTATAATTTCCATAATCTGGTCTTCTTTGTCGGCACCTGAGTATATATATATAAAAGAGTAACTGTTATTCAATATGTTGAGTAAGATATCTTCTTGATTAATTGGAATAGCGAAATCCCAATCGAAGACAATAATATCACTTCTAAAAAGATCGCTTTCAAAATTCTTAAGAAAAATTTTGGGGTGGCTGAAGGCAGAGACTTTCCAAACTTTGTACCCATTTTCATCTGTCTCATCCAGAAGTTTTTTGAATAAATAATATAAAGGAATTTCGCCCACCCAATCGGAGATATCTTCCGTAAGCTTTAAAAGACATGCCGAATTTAATAACAGTTTATCGTCGATCTTGTTTTTGTTAGCAGCATCAATCATACCGTCATCAATAATACAAATTGAATATTTCACTATTTTGCCTCCTCTTTATCTTCCGGTACTGAGCCGAAATTTAAAGTGAACTGTGCGCCGTTGAGATCGGTGACCCTATCTTTTGAAGTTGTTAAATGAATATCCCCTTTCATCGATTGTAAATAGTACTTACAAATGTACAGTCCTAATCCACTCGGAGGGATTTTCATGCTGTATCCTGCTTGAAAAAGGTACGGAAATATTGCTTTATGTATCCCGGGGCCGTTATCCGCAAAAATTACTAATCTATGCAATGGATCAAGCTTGATTCTTATTGTTTTTTCATCAAATTTATCGAGTGTATCGAGCCAATATAAGCTGTTGTCGAATAAATTAGAAAATACTTGGATTAGTGTCCGGTATCTCGCATAGACATCAAAATCAGAATTTTTATCTATCAAAACTTTTATTCCAGTTTTTTTTAATTCATTTTCTTTAATCTCATAAGTGTATTGGATAGCTCTTAGAATATTGAACTTTATTTTTTTTTCGTTTCTAACAGCTCTCAAGGGGCTTAGTCTTTTCAGTTCAGAATTAAGTGAAGAAGAGGAAGCCAATAGCTCCGTTAGTTTTTCTTTGTCGATATTTTGTTTTTTTAGTGATTCATTGATGCCGTAATAAAAGTTAGAGGTGATTTTTGCGATTTCATGTATAGATACAGCTATTGCTAAACCAAACGCTGCTTGCTCAGTCAATAATTCCCTTTGCTCATCAATCAATTTAAGACTATCTTGCAAATTTTTAATTGATCTTTCCAGGTTGATTAATTTTGCTTTCCTTTGACTTGCATCACCTAATTCTTCAAGTAGTTCATGGGGGTCATCTTTGATGGGATATTTTTCTTTGATATTCGAAACAATTTTAACATTTTGCTTTACGTAATCCCTCAAAGTTTTTGGATCTCGTACAATATCTTTTGTCATATCTGAATATTGCTTTCTTTTTCCTCTAAATTCACGTTCCACAATAATTTTAATAATAGCTTCTACAAGATTAACAAAGTCGCTATAAGCTTCATTCTTTATTAATCCCTGGCGATCGGTTTTGTCGATTAAATCAATGTTATCTGTTTGGTCAAGCTCAATATTCCCAATCATATTATAGTAGGAAATATTCGACCCCTTTTTTATGTGCCGCGTAGTTAAATTGAGCCAATCTATTTCCGATCCCCATTCTGCAGGGAAGATATTTATTCCGTCTCGATAAATTGATATGCCCCCAAAATTATCCAAGTATTCTGTTAATTGGTTCCGATCCGGTCCATCTATCCATGGAGATGTTCTATACCAAATATCTAAATGTATAAAAAAAACGCCGCATTTCGGTATGCGGAATTTACCGTTTGAGGAATTTTTCCATTTAGATTTTTCGGATTTTTTTATATCGAAACAATTGTCTTCAATGGTGTCTCTCTGCATGGGGACTGCAAGTTGTGGAGGATTAAATTCTAATTTGTAATCCAGTATCCCCTCATCATCAACTAATCCGTCGAAACTAAAAATGGGTTTATAATCTTCAATGATCAAACAATCCAGTAGATTAGGGATTTGCGGGCATTCTAAGATTGCTTTGAATGTCCCTTTTTTTTCTTTAGGAGAAGGGTTAGGTGAATTCAGTCTTAAAATAGATTGATTTAAGTCTTCTATAGTTTTTTGATCCCAATCGAAGCCCTCTTTTCCCCCATATATGATAACTTGAGTGCCCGAATTTGTTTCCCCATATTCTCTCGATATATCGCACCGCGTAAGACTAACTCCAATTGATTCCAAATCGACTGCCTCCGTGGAAACCGAATCGAATAAAGCCCAATCGATTTTCAATAAATATTCATAGTCGAGCTCTTTGACTTTCGTCTTTATTATCAGATGTTTCCCGAGCCTGTGGGTGGCGAACCGGCCTACTCCTTTTTCACCTAAAGGGATACGGTTTTTATATTCCTTTTTAAGTTGTTTAACTAACGCTTCATATGTCCCTAAAGAACCGGATTCTATAGCTTTTTGTTTCTCTTTTTTTAATCTTTCTTTTACATTGGTTTTGAGTGTCGATGCAGGCCTTAACCAACCTTTTTCGATTACCTCTTTCGTCATTCCCACACCGTCATCTTCGATAACGATAACCGGACCTTCGTACTTATTGAATTCGTACAAACTCTCGTCAATTTCACGAAGCGAGTCTACTTTTTCTATTCTTACTCTACAATATGTGGCCTGTGCATCATAGGCATTTTTTATCAATTCGAGAATTCCAACCTTCTCAGAGGCGATTAGCTGCTCACCTAAAACTTTTATCAAGTGAACATCGGGTTTGAAGTTTAATTGAATCCCACCGTCTAAGCATATCTCATCCAGGGTTTCTTTGCTTAATCTTCGTACTGCATCTTGGGGATTGTAATATGGGGGAACTTCTCGTGGACCGGTTCCGTCATCGAAAGGAACCGGCTGCGAGAAAGGTTTGAAATCACTTATCTCCACAAAGTAAGCCCCTTCCTCTCGTTTGTCTGGAAATGGCTTTTTTGTTATCTTGCCGAAGCCGTAATATTCCCCTTTGCCGCCTTTCTTCGGTTCATAATAAACAAATTCAATATTGGGCGTTGATAGAAGATTCAAGTATTTCTTAGGGAAATGGTAGTACTTCCCCAGGAAATCATTGTATTCCGAACCCTCTCTATATTGAGACAGGACTAAATAATTTTTTTCCGATTTCATCTTGCCCATACCTGGATTCTCTCGCTAAATGAGCGGGGTCTATCGGTTCTGAATTCTATGTCGGTTTTAAAAGCCATTTTACATTTTCCCATTAGGATGTAAATATAACCAAAAACGATCTTAAAATCAAGGCTTTTGATCTAAATTTTTCTGTGAGTGTGTCTTTTTTTGAGATAACTATCGACTGAAAGAGAAAATTGAGATCGTTATCCTTTCAATAAGAGAGGCGGTTTAGGAATCTGATTTCAATTTTGATGCCCATCGCGGTATTTGTGTGAAAAAAATAGATAATTTAGATAATAGATTGCGTTTTATGGATTTATGTTTTATAATTGTAGATGGTTTTAGTGGGATTTATTTTAAAATTTGATTTTGGAAGACAACCGGAAAGAGGCAGTAATGAGTAGAAAAGATATTAACGATTATATGAAACTTTCATACGAAATTGTCATCCGGGAAGACCCTCATGGGGGATTCTTTGCGAAAGTGGAAGAGTTAGAAGGTTGTATGACCCAGGGAGAAACCTACGACGAAACTTCCCGGAATATTGTCGAAGCCATGGAACTGTGGCTCGAAGCTTCTATAGAAATGGCAATGGAAATACCTGAGCCTGAACCGGCGTTCAAGCTTGCGCCCCTTTAGAGGCGAAAAATTCGTTTATTTCAGGATTTCAAAGCAGTTTTATATGTTTTGTCCGGTTGACATATGGGGGAAATAATTTTATACTATGGTTGGAAAAATAAGAGGCCGAAATGCATCTGCGAACACACTACACAAGTAGGGGACGCCCGTCGAAACGAAACATTGCCACACCTCCCGGCCCTTTTTTTGAGAAGGAAACCGGGGTACTTTCCACCGATGGGGAATACATAAAAACACCCTTCTTTATCGGAGCCGGGAAATGGGAACTGCGCAGCTTATCCGATAAGAAAATCGAAGAGATCGTAGAAGAGGCGGAAAAAGAAGGCGAAGACGATATCGACCAGGGCGAATTTATCCTGTGCCGCAATTGTAAAAATGTCATCACCTCCACCAGCAACAAAATAGAAATAAACGGTAAATTTCATCACACCTTTACAAATCCCCAGGGATTTATTTATCGCATCGGCTGTTTCGGTGCGGCTCACGCCATCCTGAACCAGGGAACGTCCACTTCGGAGTTCACCTGGTTTTCCGGTTTTAGCTGGTGCTATACCCTGTGTCTCAAATGTTTCGCCCACTTGGGCTGGTTTTACCGGTCCGGGGAAAAGAACTTCTACGGCCTGATCCTGGACCACATCATCGAAGAACCCCGCGGCGCGGGGAACCTATAAGGGGAACTTGCCGCGCAGCGGCTCAACAAAAGTTTATTGCGAAGATTTTCTAAAATGAGACCGATGTTTCGGATGACTTATTGGTTGGGGTCGCCGACCCCGATTCTGATGAGCAGGAAATAAGCCGGCACTAAAAAGAAAACAGCCAAAATACCGAGAAAATATATCCCGGCTAAATCCACTAAGAAACCGAAAAGGGGAGCAAAAAGGAAAACAAAAAAACTCTTGGACTGGGACTCTATCGAAAGAATAGTGGTTGATTTTTCCCGGGGGGAGTATTCGTTTACCTGCGCAATCACGATGGGACGCCATATATTCTGGAAGGCATAGAGGCATAAAAACAACAGGATGGGAATGACCGACAAATGGATTTTCAAAAAGAAAGCGATCGATATATAGCAGGCTGCAGTTAAAAGCAGCAGTATTTTCAAAGTGGTTTTATTGTTCTTTTTTACGAATTTGTAGGCATAACGGGAAGAGATGCTGCTCAACAAAAAAACGCACACATAAACGATGCCGATCATTATGGCGGTGCGTTTGTGGTTGTCTAAGTAAAGAAAAATCGGCAGGGAAAGGGCAAAGGTTTTGACTACCGGCTGCAAGTACTCTTTGGCTATCGCAAATACCCCCTCGTAAGACATGCCGGTGAAAAGCAAATTCCGCAGCGGTTGGAATTTAAAACAGCGCCGCAGCGAGCCTGAGAGCTCGCCGGTAAACAGCTTGATTGTTTTCTTCCTGTTTTTTATGATAGTTTCTTTCGGGTAGCCGGTAAAATTAATAATGTTCAGCGCATAGGGAACGATGGACGCCAAAAATACAACCCGGTAGTCCTTAACAAAGAACATGATCACAGCGGCGATTACCGCGGAAAGAGCGGAACCGATTTTTGACCAGGAGCGGGTAAACCCGTAAATCCTGGTTTTTTGGTCTTCCATATGGTGTTTTTTTAGATAGTCGAAAATGATGGCTTTGTGGGTGCCGGTTCTAAAGGCTTCGCCGATGGCGAAAAAGAAAAAGGCGGCGAAGAAGACAGCGTACCCGGCAAAAAAGGAAAATATCAAAAAAGAAAAAATATAGAAAACAAAAGAGAAGATCATAGAGAGTTTTTTGCCGAACATGTCGGCGAAAGTGCCTAATGGGATTTCCAGCAGGTTGATGACGATTTCCCGGAAGCTGATCAGGATGCTGATCTGGAAAAAATTAAGACCCAAAGAGAGGAAATAGAGGATAAGGAAAGGCTCGAAGAAGCGAAGGTTTTTTAAAAAGCCATAAAGAGAGAATCGAAAAATCATCTTTGCCTCCGGCCCCACCACGTGGGGAGGGTCTGAGCGGCTCCGCCGGGGGACGGCGTCCCCAGCCTATAAGCGGCTTCGTCGCAGGAGCAGCGTGTGAGCGCCTTTG
>JAGLSW010000718.1 GCA_023135565.1 Candidatus Aminicenantota bacterium
CCAAATGGCACTATTCAAGAGGGGATTGTGCTCGTAAACTCTAATGGAGCTATAGAGACATTACCTCTCAAAAGGAAAATTTTCTGAACCTGTATGTTTTTTTTAATCTGCGTAATCTGTGGTTCCCTTATCGGCTGCCGGTGCCACCCGCCAATAAGCCCCTTCGGGGCAGAAGCCAACGATGGCCGTTTACTGTGTAGAGAATCGTATCGCTCATCAAAAGTTTTGGGAGTCCAGAACCCTTTTTCAAAAGGGTTTTGGCCGCCGGAGGCAAAATGTTGTAAAAAATCCGGGCGCACCCTCCCACCTTTATGATTCATCGACGCGGCTCACAGGTTCAGCAGTGCCCGGCCTGTAATCATGATCCCGGGAATAATCATCATACATTCGTGCGTCATCGAAACCGGGATCTCTCCGGCCTCGTCCCGGTCGGCCCCAAAAACGTTTACTGCCGCCCATGAAACGGGACCCTTTCTGTACCATGGTCTGCCCGCTGTCGTCACTAACCAGCCGGTCTTTGCGGCCCCTGACTTTGCCGACGATAATAAGCACAATCACCGCGAGAACGGCAAAAATACCGATCCGGAAACCACTGCTCTTTTTCTTCTTTTTCGCGGTGGTGGAGGCCGGTGTGCGTTCTACCGGCGCTGATCCGGCGCGGTTCCTCATCTCTTTAATTTTTTTATAGAAGTCGTCCCGCTTATTGGTAAACTCGATGCCCGGATCGAGTTCTTTAGCCTTAACGAATGCGTCATAGGCTTCGCGGTAATTTTTCATTTTCCTGGCCGCCAAGCCGAGATTGTAGTGATATTTCGCTGAGCCGGGGTTCCCGGCAACCGCTCTCCTGAGATTGATAAGCGCGGCATTATATTGTTTGTTTTTCAGAGCTTTTTTCCCAAATTCAAAAAATTCCTTGTGAGAACCGGTCACGGCCGCCGCTTTACCGGCTGCTGTCCCGGCGCGGCTCTTCATCTCCTCTAACTTTTTGAAAAAGTCGCCCCGCTTTTTGGTAAAACCGAGGCCGGGATCGAGTTCCTTAGCTTTTGCAAGCGCCTCGTAGGCTTCCCGGTAACGGTTTAATTTCCTGGCAGCCAGACCGAGATTGTAGTGATATTTCGCTTTGCCCGGTTTCCCTGAAACAGCTTTACGAAAATTATCGAGAGCCTCCGTATACTGTTTGTTTTTATAGGCTTTTTTCCCCTGCTCGAAATACTCTTTATGGGAAGCGCCGTAAACTGTTACCACACTGGATAAAAACAGCAAAACTACCGACAAACAAAAGATTCTTTTTACCATTTTGGCCTCCGTTCTATGCTGCTGATTCGTGAAAATCTTTTTTTTTCGCGAAAATTTTTTAATACAAGGAAATCCTTTCGCCCACGTTCATAGGCTGCGGGTGCCACCCGCTTTAAACTATTTATGGGGCAAAATCCTGCTTTGTATATTTTAAACGAAATACTTCTATATTGCAAGAGTGGGAGAAGTAACTATTCAGCTTCGGAAAAACTGGATAGTTACTGGGGGAATTTTCCAATTTCTCATCAACTTTGCCCCCTGCACCCCCACAAAACTTTTGTTGAACGATGAGCGTTTTCGCTTCATCACAAAAGCGGGAAGCATAGTCAGGGGCTGCCCACAGCGAGCAGCCCCCGCCGTGCCATAGAGAGGAGGCGGTCCTTTTTCCAAATAAATATGTAGCCTTACAACAAAAGGAGGTGGGCAATTACTTACCCTTTTAATATTGGTTCCGGGACTCCACAACGCCCCGCGGTCTCTAAAAATATCATTGCATGGCGGCAGCGAATAACAGCGCCGTCTTCGTCTTGAAGAACGCCGCTTGTGCTGAGGCTCAATTGGGAGTGAGGAAGGTACTCAAACCGCTCTTCTTATGCGAACTGTCGCAGGCAGTCAGGGATAATAGTTCTCCTTCATGCCTGACGGTGTCGTTTTCGCAGCCGACGCGATTGCAGATGCCGATGCAATCGGTATAATCCGCCTCTTTATTCAAAAATAAAGCAACAATCTCAGCGCCGCAATTACAAACAGAAAAAGCAGGCAGCTCCACATCACAGGTGGGACATAATAATTGGGGAATTTCACCTTCGACAAGTTCGATGTCCATGGAGATGCGGCATTTTGCTCCATAAACAGGGCTCAAACCGGCAAAGCCTTCCTGGCCCCTGCTCCTAACTTTTAATAAAATACCGTTGTGACCATTAAATTGTACCCGGTTACCTATCAAGTTGTGGCCGTTTGGGCAGTAACAGCTCTTTACTACGAGACTTTCCCGGTTTTTATTTGGAACTCTTTTGAGCGGCTCCGGGATATTTAACATTCCGCGGCTATCATATATTTTCATGATGCCTCCTTATTTTCTTCAGGGCAAATATCGTTAAATTTGTAACTTAACAAAAAGTTGTTAAAAAAAGTTATTTTCTTTTCCGGACTGTCCACGCGATCCGGCGGCAGGGCGGTATTGTTAAAATTATAACAAAACAAAATATTGTTAAAAAAGGTAAGTTTTCTTTTTTTGAGGGTTTTGGCGGCGGCGAGTAACGGCAATGCCGGGCAATATTGTTTGTTTTTTAACAATATGTCGTTATGGGGAAACACTTTTTTTCTCACAGCAATTTTTCTCCTCGAGTCATTGGAGAGCGTTATTGTTAAGCATTTAACTTAAAGGTCTATTATAGTATAAAACTCACAAAAAATCAACTAAAAAAAAATTTATGGGATGGGCGTAGTCCGCGCCCGTACCGGGATACTTTTCGGCACTTCGGTCCCGCCGCGCGGGGAGGTGTGCGTGTTTACAAAGCCTTAGCCTCGCTGCGTGACATTTTCTCGGACATAAATTCAGCCCGGCCCGTCACTTTTCCGGACATAAAATACGCCCGACTCGACACTTTTCCGAGGATAAAAAACACCGAACTTGACATTTTTTCGGAGATATCATATAATAATTCCAACATTAATTGAGAGGTAATGTTATGAAACGTTTTTTGTATAAAGATTTATTGACCTGGAAGTCGCAGGACAGCCGCAAACCCCTGCTGCTCCAGGGCGCCAGGCAGGTGGGGAAGACATACCTTTTAAAAGAATTTGCCGAAAGAGAATATGAAAACTGCGCTTATTTTAATTTTGAGCAAACCCCGGAGGTGGGTGCGCTTTTTGAATCTTCTTTGGATCCCGCCGTCCTAATTGAATCGTTGAGCGCTTTTGCAGGGAGGAAGATCAAACCCGGTTCGACGTTGATTTTTTTCGATGAAATCCAGGCGTTCCCCCGCGCCATAACCAGCCTTAAATATTTCTGTGAGGAAGCGCCGGGGTACCATGTGGTTTCAGCCGGTTCTTTATTAGGCGTGAGTGTGGGGAAACGCGCCGGTTTTCCAGTAGGAAAAGTTAACTTTATGACCCTTTATCCCATGAGTTTTCTCGAATACCTGACCGCCGTTGGGCAGGATATGCTGCTTACACTTCTTGAAGAGAAGAAGAGTGCGGAGCCGTTAACCGGTGTGCTGCATGAAAAACTGATCAGGTTATTTAAGTACTATCTTTATATAGGCGGCATGCCTGAAGTGGTGCAGAGCTATATCTCGAACCGGGACATCGAGAAAGTGGGCGAGCTGCAAAGGGAGATTCTACAGGCATACGAGAGGGACTTTTCAAAATACTCGTCAGCCGCTGAAGCGATCAATGTGTCTGATGTATGGCGTTCTATCCCAGCTCAACTGGCCCGGGAGAACAAAAAATTCAAGTACAGCGATGTTAAGAAAGGGGGCAGGGCTGCGCGTTTTGAAACTGCTATAGAGTGGCTGCGCAAAGCCGGGCTTATCTATGTAGTTTACCATATCAAAACCCCGAAACTGCCGCTGGCGGGTTATATCGATCGCAGTAAATTTAAGATTTTTTTGCTCGATCCCGGTCTTTTATGTGCGCTGTTGGACGTGCCGCCGCGGGTTATTGTCCTGGGTGACAGGCTTTTTTCGGAATACAGTGGGGCTTTTACGGAAAACTATGTGGCAGGAGAGTTGGTAAGCAGCATGGATAGCGATAAAATTTTTTATTGGACCAGTAAAAGTGAAGCTGAGGTTGATTTTGTGTTTTCCGCTGAGGGGAGTATTTTCCCTTTAGAGGTGAAGGGAGGGTTAAGCCGCAGGACGAAGAGTTTGCGTGTATATGCGCAGAAGTATCAGCCGGCGGAAGTTTTTCGTACATCGCCCCGGAATTTCACAAAGGATGGTGATTTAGTTAATATTCCTTTGTATGCGGTTTCGCTTCTGCCGGGATTTGGCAGCGATGCCCTTTAGTTTAGAGAAGTGCCTGAAAAAAATTAATTTGTAACTATTCAGTTTTGCCTGGAGGTGGTTCCGCTCCATCAAAGGCACTATTAGCTAAATATTTAAAAGGCAAGTGGTACAGCGATTAGCTATCGGCTCCTTTTTTTCAAGGTTGCGGGTATGCTGTTTTCGAGAGTGTTTAGGAGTTCTCACCGAAGAAATGGTTTGAGGTTTTCTATCTATATACAAATCAACCATTTCCAGTATTTCAGTCGCTGTTAAAGCTTTAGATAGTCCCCTGGCCCCAACAAACATACAGGAAATAGCAGCCAATACCTGACCAAAATCTAAAGATGCTTCTATCGTTTCGGGGTGGTGGAGAGTTTCGACTAAGCTGGTAGAATGTTGAACAGCGGATTTTTGCAGGTAATATAAAAAACCTACCGTAAACCAATCACCTGCTCCGCAGGTATCGACGGCTCTTTGAAGTTTCCAGCCTTTTTTATGATGCCATATGTCGTCTTGCGCCCCATTAATCGTTACACCGGCATCTCCTAATGTCCGGATCATAAAAGGGGGTTGAAAACTTTTCACTCGCTCCAGGAAAGCCGCGGTATAATCTTCGAGGGAATTGTGGCAGGGGACGTTGTTCGAGAACTTCAAAATATGGCAGAGCCGGACTGCTTTTTCCAATTCATCGGGGTGTTTCAAATTATTGGGTTCAAAGAAAATGAGTGCCCCCCGGTCCCGGTAGACTCGGGCCATTTTTAAAGAAGAAGGAGTTATCCTATCGAAAAAAAAAACGCCGGGATTTTTCTCATGTATCAATATATTATCGATAAAGTCGAGCCGGGAGCTGCGGAATCGCGGCAAAAAACGGCGGCAGGCCGGGCAGCGTAGATAGAAACGATGTTTTGGATAGGTCCCGCCGGTAACTAATTTTTCGATGAGACGCGGGGTTTCAATTTTTTTCTCCCTGTGGATATACTTAATATCGACTCCATTTTCCAGGAGGTCTTCGGCCAGCAGATCGGACGCTACGCCTCTTCCGGCGCGGGAAATAATTTTACTTTTCCAACCTAAAAAAGATAATCCGGCCACTACGTTACCGCATGTGCCGCCGGCACTGAAAACCGGTTTCATAGGGTCTTTGTCGATAATAATATCCAGTACGACCAACCCCGTGCCGAAAATACTATTTTTAGCACTCGCATTACTCATAAGGTTCGCCGGTCAACCAGATAGAATGAAGACTCCTTCCAAAAGAGTTTTGATAATCTTGAGACCAGTATTTTTCCACATCATCTACATTCAACTTGTGATGGCCGATGGCATGAGCTACTGCCGCATCTTTTCCGATTTCAAATGCCGCCATGAAAGCGCCCAAAGAAGAGATTTTGCCTGCCAAGCAAGAGAAAGCTATCAATATCCCACCCAGTGGTTCGAGGGTCTCCTTTTGCTGCCGGTATAAATTCACCAAACTCCTATAGATGTCTAAGGGGTCATCTTCCGCTGCATATATAATATTCATGGGGTTCAATTGCCACGTATCCGCTAAGATACTGTGGTATTCCAACAGTAAATCGTCATCGGTGCGGGGATTTAGAGCCGGAAAGGGTAGAACCGGATAAATATCCTTAGGCTGCAAATATTCGAATAATTTTGTTATAACGGACAAACTGTTCCCGGTTAAAACCGGCGCCCATATTTTAGGCATGTTTTGTTGACTTTGGAAAAGCTTAAAGCGGCCCTCAAAACCCCTCAACAGTCTTACATCATCGATGCTTTCGGTAATCCTGCCGTCGAGGTCTACGTCTTGACAGACAATCACATGAAGATTCACCGGGTTCGATGCCCGGATACATTTTTCTACCAGTACCAATAATAGGGAAAAATAGAGGGATTTCGGCAGGGCGCTAATATCGACCACTATATCTTTGTAGGGTGAAATATCGAAATTTCTAAATTTTCTCGCTATTCTTTCATCCCCGGCGTAACTATTGTCTTCCCGTCTCGTTATAATTTCAATTTTTTGCTTTTCCATCCAACCCTTAACGATAATATCCAATTTCTTAAGATTCATATCGATAAGTTTCTGCTGCGAACCGACATGGGATGACGAAGGTTTATAATCGATGAGACATAATTGTCTCGAGCCGGTCCCGCCGAATTCCTTCAAGGTTTTTAGTAGTACTGTCATCCGGGGATCCCATCCCACCCCACAAACGGCAAGAACATTCCTCTTCTTCGTTAACCGCTGCTGCCAGAAACTGGCGAAGTCTTCCGGTTCAATATGAATCGTATCATTCCATCTTCCTATTGCCATAGGTCGTTTCCCTCTCTATCTTTCCCTTTTGTGTACCCGGGTTCCACCCACTTTAAAAGAGTGCTCAATTTTTTTTCTTTAAAACCTCCTTTTTGCAGGGGCAGTTGGAAGGGTACGCATAATAATCGATTTAAATACAAAACTAAAAATACTTTGCCTTTTTCTTTGCAATTCGCTTTGGGTTCCAGGACGTTGTGTGCCACAGCCGATTCGATGACTTGATAAAGAATTCGAGCTTTTTCATCTCCTTTTCCGGCACTATTTTTAAGCAGTTCATAATCAGACATAGTAATGGCAATCCCAGTGACCCCTGGGGCATAAGGTGCAGTGGGTCTATAGGTTTCATCTTTACACATCTTACCGATGGCATCGATAAAGCGAAAAATACGGCTGCCGAAAGGCATCGTTGTAGGAATTTCATTTAAAAAACCTTTAGCCGCTTTTTTGATAATTTCGTGCTGACGAACCGGTGAAAGATATAGTTCATCAGCCTTCCCAAGGCGGTTCATTATTATGATTTCCTCGAATAGGCTGCCCCCTAACTTTAAAAATTGATGGATATTGTACGACGAAAGGGCAATGAGCCGACGATTCCCGAAATAATAAGGTAAATTATAATCTTTGGCCAGGAATAAGTCCGCGGCCTCCATGACAGCTTTGCCGTTATCCTGCTTAGGAAGATCATCATTTGAAGTTATAGGGTACGGTAAATTTTTTTGAGGGACGACACGCTGAGCAAGGATTTCTAATTTTCTCAGATGCAGACTCAATTCACGGATAGTAAGATCGTATTTTTCTACTTTTTCTATTAGCTTTTCAAATTTTGGGAATCTTTTCCCCGCGGCTTTCTCTATTTTGCTTTTTATTTTCTCTACGACCTGGAGGTTAAGGTTTTCCAGGAAGATATTTTCTCGTTCATCCGAAAGAAAATTAAAATCTTTGGGGAAATTACCGCTCCAGGGAACAGTGCTTCGAACTCTTAATTTTGCAATCTCCAGCGCTCTTTTCTTGAAATCGCTCTTATCTTTTTCAAAATCGATGATGTGGTAATCACGTTTCTTTTCGATACCATGATTAATACGCTCAGTTAAAATTTCTTGCAAGCCTAATGCTTGCTTACGCATAGATATCCAGAAGGGCATCGCTACCTGTCGGGAGAATAATATATTTAACAGGTATTTTAATTGGTTTCCCGTTAATCTATGAACATCATCGAGCAGCACAAGTGGACGGAACATGAAAGGATTATTATCTACCAAGATATTGAGATTTGCCAATAAGTCGATCGACCATAACCGCCCCTGGGCTAAATTCGATCGATCACCCTCCCAGAAAGGATCATCGATCATATCGCAAAGTTCGAATTCCAATTTTGCCATTTTATCGAATACTTCACTACCTTTGTCTCCTCCCCATTTCTTCCATGAGCTTATCGTAATGGTGTCGGCACCGGGTTTTAGGGAAAAAGATATGCGGCTTAAATCATTATCATCGGTTAAATTCAAGCCTTTAACTTCACAAACGGCTTTAATAGTATTCAAAATAATTCGGGAATTTAGTAAGGCATTGAAGAATCCATTTTTCCCGTTTCCATCGATGTCCTGCAGCGAGTGGTACTCGTCTGAAATCCTGAACCAAATACCCAGGGCATAAGGTTTGCCGTCTTTGAAAGCTCCCAGTTCTTCCATTCTTCCGGCTAAAATTTCCCGGTTTCCACCCTGACCGGCAGTCTCTTCGATATAACGCAGAGCACCGGCGGAAAAAATCCTCATGAGGCTGCTCTTGCCGCCCCCGGGAGCGCTTAATAGGATGATGGGCATATCCCACAAATTTTGTAATTTTTTTTTCAGCAATTCCAGGGCCGATATACCGAATAAATCGACGAACACACGATCATCCGCCATACTGCCGCTGCGCACATCGGCGGCCCAGAAGAAAAAGGGGTTCCTTATCACCTGTCCTCCAGGTGCCGGGATATCCGGGGAAATAGTGCTGTTAAACCCTGTTTATCGACTGATTTCCCAGTCTCACCCCACAAAAGATAAACCGAATTGTTGGGGCAATTATGGCACAATACCAGGGGAAGCGCACATCCTGCATAGCCATATTTTACATCGACTCCCCCTGTCTGCGTGTGCTCATCTTCCAGGCGGTCATCGTAGTAATCATCCAATATCTGAACAAATCGTTGATCGATTTCACTGGAAAGCCGTGGAATTTTTTCTTTATTTTCGATTAATTGAAGTGGAGGCAGAATTTCGCAAGAAAAAAAATAAGGCTCGCCGGAGAACTTTTGTTTCAAGGTTTTCATCTCCCCAGTCAGGTAATCATGCGCTTTTTGAGTGGTAACATAATTGAGTAAAAATAATTTTGCCCCTCCCTCTTTACAGAGTTCACCTAAAATCCCAGGTTCCTTGAAAGTGCCCAGGTATTTTTTGATAAACCGGGCCAGTTTGCCTTTAGGTTCATCATTTTTGTATCTCAAGATCGAATTTCCGCTTCCACTGAAATCATCGATCAAAAAAATATTTTCAAAGCAAGCCTTTCTTTTGCTATTTTTTCTCTCTAACCATTCAGACAGATTTTTTCGCAGTCCTTCCCATTTATCTTTAGATAACTCGTAAGAAACACTAACCTGCTCATTATTTAGGTCATGTTTTCTTCGGAATGTGTCCATGCGGGCGCCATCACTCATGCCCAGGAAGAGAGTTTTGCGTTTTATTTCTTTAAAAATTTCCGATGTTCGGATCTTTCTGACCCGGTAAGGTGAAAAGCTTCCTCTTTCGACCGTTTGTTCCTTTAAAATAGGGAACACCCTTTGCGGATAAGCCAGGTCAACCAGGTGGTCCATCTGCACTTCCGACAAATAGATGAGGCGATTAATCATGAAATCATAGGCCGACTTACGCTCCACAACAGTCTTGAATTGACGTAACCATAAAACCAGGCTCTCTAAGAATCTTTTCCCTACACCGAAATTCCGGTAATTGTCATACTTAACGGCTGTCAGGTATCTCAATTTTAGAATTTCGTCTTTAACAGTAGGAACATCCCAATCCATTGCTCTTTCTAACAGTTGCTCTGCAAATTCTTCTTTCATTGATCACCGCTCGCCCTATATTTACCGGCCCATTTATTTTCTACAGGTTGTATAGAAATCGCGGGTGATATTCCAAGGTGATAAAGTTTCCGCCCGAATTCGGCGACGCTGGGTTTCCCGGGGTCGATATTTTGACGTTTGCCCACTTCGTTAACCAAATGAAAGATTTGAATATAAAAATGAAGACATGCCTGTGGGCCATCGACGTGAGACGATAAAATCGCTTTAGGGTATTTTGCAGGCAGCAAACCCGCTGTTTTTCGGCACAACAGTGTTAGTGACGGGGTTTCCAGTACAAGGAGTGAAGATTCGTCCCCTTTTTTATCGAACCAATTGTGCCTGCCGTGAGCAAAGTTACGGAAATCGGTTAGCAGTATACTACCTAAGCCTGCTTCTGAAAATTTGGATTCCAGGTCTACCAAAGCAGGCCAGGCCCAACCTGCCCCGAGAGCTACGATGGTTTGACGCTGTAATACCGAATTCCATGTATCTGTATCGAAAACGGGATCTATTCGAAGCAAACTTTCGAGAAAATTGTTACGGAGGTCTAGCGCTTTATAGGCCCGGGCGATTAATATGCAGGTTGAAAGCAGGGAATTAACTGCCAGAAAACCGTCTTTCACTGCCGGATTCGGATACTCGAAAAGCTGGACATGAGGGTACGATTCGATGATTTTTGAAATTTTACTATTGGTTTGAGCACAAACAATACCGATAAATGAGTAATTCGATTGAATGGCTTTTGTGAGTGCATCGATAATATCTTTGTTGCCACCGCCGGCAGTTAGAAAAAGGACGGCATGTTCAGCCGGGTTCACAGCAGAAAAAACAAACTCCAGGGGAGTAATCGCGTGTGCTATTTTCCCTGTCATCTTCTCATGAACAAGTGCCGCAAAGTGAGAACTACTGAGTGAACCGCCGGACCCTACAACCAGCAGTGGGTATCGTATCAAATGGTCTACTAAACTTTCTAACCGGGAATGTATGGGTGCGGAGAAAGCCCATGTCATCGTGCTCTGAATTTGGGCCAGTTCTTTATCAAAGGGTTTTCCCATTTTTTTTAGACCTTCTAATATAAGATTTCAATACGAGAGATGTTGTGTTCAGGCTCTCAATGGGCTGCGGACTCATTCTGTTTCCTGCTTCCGGTTACCTGAACAATAATTATAACATTAAATTAATATTATGTAAAAGCTTACAGGAAAAAAATTTCTTCATCCCGGCTGATTTCTTTCTTACACTTTGCCGCGATAGTGTCGCAAGCAAAACACAAACTAATTACTCCCAAAATCACCTATTAATCATAATATATCGAACTACCTGTAACCGGGGGTCGTTGAAGCATTAAAGAATTATGATACAATTTCCGTTTTTTGGAGTACAAGAGGCGCTGTTCAAGAAGAACTTGCCGCATAAATCCTAATTAGACATTAAATTCACCTCAAAACCTTGCCACACTATCGACAAAAACAACAAAAAAACAAAATAATTTCAGGCCGTAGAGCACCATTTTGAGATGGTATACAAGGTTCTTCAACCGGTATTTCATAATCTTTGCCCGGTAGAATAAAGTGGACCCCTTTGTCAA
>JAGLSW010000719.1 GCA_023135565.1 Candidatus Aminicenantota bacterium
TAGAAATTATCGAGGGGCTTTATTTTACTTCGCGAGACGCAGGGAGACAGGAGGAATATGTTTGAACAAAATTTTTCTAAAATCTTGTGTTTTGTGTTATAATAGGATTTCAGCAGGTGAGCTGGCGGAAAAAAGACATGAAAGAAGATGAATTAAAATTAATTATTGAAGAAGGCGAAGGTTATAAAATCGAATTCAAAGAATATATTTCGTCTATCGATAAAGAGATGGTTGCTTTTGCCAACTCTTCAGGGGGAAGAATATTCTTAGGGATAGCTGATGATGGGAGAAAAACAGGTGTAAGAATCGACAATAAATTTAAATCCCAGGTCCAGGATATAGCCAATAACTGCCAACCACCTATAAAAATATTATTCGATGAATACCGGGATGTATTGATTATTAAGATAAAAGAAGGTCAGGATAAACCGTATAAGTGCACTACAGGTTTTTATACAAGGGTCGGCCCTAATTCTCAAAAGTTGAGCCGCGATGAGATCGTAGATTTTTTTAAATCTGAGGGGAAAATCAGGTATGATGAACTGATGAACTTGAAATTCAGGTATGAGGATCATTTCGATCCTAAGAAATTGGACAAATTCTTACGACTGGCAAATATTTCAAAAGTATTGGATGCCGAAGAAATCCTATTGAACCTGGGAGTAGCTGAAAAGCAGGAAGGAAAAATCATTTTTAATAATACCGGGATTTTGTTTTTTGCTAAAAAATTGCATGACATATATTATCATACCGCGGTGACCTGTGCCCTTTACAAAGGAACGGAAAAAGTCGATGTGCTCGATCGCCGGGATTTTAATGACGACATTGTCTCCAATATCGATGGTTCCATGAATTTCTTGAAACAATATATCCCCGTAAGATATGAGATGACCGGCGAACCCAGGCGGAAAGAAATACCGGAAATTCCTTACGAAGCCTTACGTGAAGCGGTAATCAATGCGGTTTGTCATAGGGACTATTTTGAAAAAGGTACCAATGTAATGGTTGAGATGTATAAAGATCGTATTGAAATAACCAATTTCGGCGGTTTGGTGAAGAGCTTGAAACCGGAAGATTTCGGGAAAAGGAGTGTTTCGCGAAACCCCAATATAGCCAATCAATTACACCGGATCGGCTATATTGAAAGAATGGGTACCGGCATCAACCGGATGCAGCGTGTGATGAAAAAGGCCGGGCTTCCGCCGATAGAATTTGAGTTCGGAAATTTTTTCACGGCGATTTTCAGGCGTCCTCTTAATGCGCCGGGAGGCAGTGAAAACGGCGGGATATATGAAAATGGCGCAGTAAAAAAAAGTGGCGCAGTAAATGGCGCAGTAAAAAAAAGTGGCGCAGTAAATGGAAGCGATCAGCGGCGATTAGATCGGATACTTAATATTTTGAGTCAAAATCAGCCGATGAAGATTTCACATATCGTATTGGAATCGGGTATCCCGAGAAGAACCTTGCAAAGGGATTTAGCTGATCTAAGAAAGAGTGGGTTGATCGTTTTCGAGGGCGCTGCTAAAACCGGCGGTTATGTCCTGACATCACGAAGCAAAAAAGTTGTAGGCCAAGAGAAACAATAAGAAAAGGGGAATGATGCACTTTTCATCTATTACAAATTCGTGAAATCTTTTTGCAAGAGAGAAGCAAAAAAATCTTTCGCTTCCTGGAAAGTAGAAGCATTGTAAATCCTCTGCCGCGCTTTCTTACCATACTTTTTACCCCAAAAAAGAAAGCGGGTGAAAGCTTTTACCCGGCCTAATTGCAATTTCTTTTCGTAATGTTCTTCGATCAATTCCAGCAGCCGGGTAGATATGGCCGCAGTGTCCCAGGCTTTCGCGCCGTATCCCGGCTCTTCCCCGGCGATTTCGGCAAAAATAAGCGGGTTGGAGATAGCTCCTCTGCCGATCATGACACCGTCCACATGCGCCATTTTTTCTTTTGCTTGCGCTGCGGTTCTTATATCGCCGTTGCCGATAAAGACAGTATTTATTTTTTCCCGGATTTGTGGGGCGTAATCCCAGTTGGCGCAGCCGCGGTAGCCTTCGGAACGCAGTCGGAAATGAACCACGATGGCGTCTGCTCCTTCTTGTTCCAGGACTTCAACCATCTCTAACACATTCACCTGGTTAAAGCCCAGGCGGATTTTTACGGTCAAAGGCAGGCGGCTGTGTGTTTTGATTTGGCGGATAATTTCCCCTGCCCCGGCGGGGTCTTTCAGCAGCGCAGCGCCGCCGCCTTTTTTGATGACTTTATTGGCCGGGCAGCCCATATTGATATCTATCCCGGCAAAATTGGTTTCGTTTTCGATATATTTTACGGCCTCTACGAACTGGGCCGGTTCGGCTCCGAAAAGTTGGACAAATTGCGGCGTTATATAATCGAAAGTTTTTAGCATTTGCAGGGTGCGGTCTTGCTGCCTCCTGACGCCTTCGGCGGAAATGATCTCCGTTACCATATAACCGGCATAACCGATTTCGTCTAAGAGTTTCCTGAAAACGATGTCGGTCAGTGCGGCCAGGGGCGAGAGCAGGGCGAGGTATTTTATCTTTAAGTTACCTATTTTTAAGCTATCCAATCGGTTTAACCTCGAAAAAAATTTTTAGACGGGAATTATACCATTTTTTACCGTGTTTATACAGGTGTTTTTCAAGCTTTGGGAGAAATAGCCGGGAGAATTTTTGTTTTCTCTTGACATTTTCTTGCATACACAGTATACTTGTACACGTATTATGTGTAAAAGGAGGCGGGCATGCCCAATGTAACCATTTCGATAGACGACAGCTTGTTAAAAAAAGGAAGAAAGTATGCACAACTTCACGGCACTTCCCTGAACTCACTTATCAGGCAGTTACTTTCAAAAACCGTTGAATCCAAATCAGCCGACTGGTTGGATGAATGTTTCCGGTTAATGGATAGAGCAAAAGGAAATTCCAAAGGCGAAAAATGGCAGCGTAAGGATTTATACGATGTCTAAAATTTTTATCGACACAAATATCCTCGTTTATAGTATGGATAATAACGAACCGGGAAAAAAAGAAAAGTGCCGGACAATTCTAAAGAGTATTAAAAAAGAGCACACCGGGGTTATTTCCACTCAAGTTTTACAGGAATTTTATGTGACGGCCACGAAGAAACTAAAAGTCGATCCTTTCATTGCAAAAAATATCCTGCATTCCTTTGAGCACTTTGAAATCGTTACATTAAATATAGATATAATAAAAGAAGCAGTAGATTGCAGTATTTTAAATAAAATTTCCTTCTGGGATTCCTTAATTATAACCGCCGCGGAATTTTCGCGATGTGAGCAAGTCTGGACGGAAGATTTAAATAGCGGACAGGTTATTAGAGGAGTGAAGATATATAACCCATTAGCGGAATAATCCGGTGATTTTTTTGAAGATACGGCACGGTAAGCAGGACGACTCTGGCGTCGAACCTGTTTCGATATTTACCGAACCGTCCTCGAGCAATTTGATTTTATTATCTTTATACTCCCATACTCCGATAGTGTGTTCCCTGCTTTCTGTGTCAAATTCAGTGTTAACGAAAGTGCAGGGCTTTTTATTTACCCAGGCGCCGGTGTTGGCATAAATATGATGACCTTTTTCCAAACAGTGTTTTTGAAATTTCCAGGCATGGGTATGACCGAAGATCACGATCTTGCCCTGCTGCTGCTCAAATAAGAATTTGGCGGCGATTTCCAGGTCTCCGGTATCGTTTAGCGCGGCGTGAAAGGCCGACTCATTATCGGGGTGATACTCTTTCCACTGGCTGAAAATCCGGGCGGAGCGGTCTTCGATCTCTTTCCATTTTACCGTACCGGGAATCCCGCCGAGCCCGTCGAGCACTACTCCATCCTGGCCGGAAAAAACTTTGTCCGAATGGAAAATCTTAAAGGCATCGATGATGATGCCGTCTATCTCTTCTGCTATGGTTTCGTGTTTTTCTTCGGTAAAATTCGATTTGTGTTTTCTTTTGATGGCGTCCCACAGGAACTCGAGGAAATTAAACCCTTCTCCTTTTTGGGCCACATACCCGGCATCTAACCGGGCCAGGAAAAATCCCAAAGGCAGGATGCTGGCGGCAAATCCAGAACTGCCGCCGGTATTTGCCCAGGGAGCGTTAAAGAGACAGTATTTATGCCCGTGCTCCGCAAAAATCCCGTCTTCGGTTTTATAGGCGCCCAGGCCCTTGTCCCCGATATATTTTACTCCTTTGAGGATATTTTCTATAAGGGCTTTATTTTCTTTTGTCGTGCCCAGCATGTCGTGATTGCCGGTCACATAGGTGAGTTTCCCCTTTGTTGCCAGTGTTTGTAAGTGTTTAATAACCGGGCGGTTCTGCGGTGCGTCGGCAACCGCTTCGATCTGGTTGGGGTATGGTGGTTCGCTGGGGTCCATGTTTGGCGGGACCACCCATTCATCGAAAAGGTCTCCTAAAATGATCACTTCATTAATCGTCTCATCCTTGAGAATGTGATTTTCAAGAAAATCGGTTAACATCTGCGGGCGGTTTTCGTTCTTTTTTTTAATATTCCTGAACCAGCGGTAAGCATAGGGAGG
This sequence comes from Candidatus Aminicenantota bacterium, assembly GCA_023135565.1. Taxonomy (GTDB): domain Bacteria; phylum Acidobacteriota; class Aminicenantia; order UBA2199; family UBA2199; genus JAGLQA01. Next base: position 4,569 of record JAGLSW010000719.1, read on the forward strand.
TGGGGGAGTGCCGCTTTCGGTGCTCCTTTTGTCTCCCATATGGATATCGCTGATAAAAATGCGTTTAATGGTGTTATTTTTTGATGTCATTTGAGCTTCTCCTTTTTTTTAGTTTTGTAATAATAATCATAAATTTATATTAAACGAATTATTTTAGAATGTCAAGAACCTCATTTGTAACTATTCAGTTTTGTAAAAACCGGATAGTTACAGCCTTCAGCCTCCGGCGGCCCTGCCGGGGGCCAAACTTTTGAAAAAGTTTGATCAAAACTTTTGATCAAAAAAGCGAGAAGCGCTATCACTACACCTGCCGCAAAGCGGCTCATAGGCTCCCCACGCAGTGGGGTTGATTAAAAAAGCGAGAAGCGCTCCTTGCCGCGAAGCGGTTAAGAGGATGGGTGCGGCGCACCCCGGCCGGCGCGGAAGGCCTTTAGGTTGGCCGCTTTGATGGGATCGCTGGGCGACACCGAAAGCAGCGCGGACTGCCATATCTCTTCCGGGATAAAACGAAAAGGCTCTATGGTAGATAATAACCCCAAAACCACCACATTGGCTGTTCTCCCGGTAGTATCTCCCAGGCCGGAAGCGATCTTATCGGCATCGATTTTGATCACTTCGTACCCTGCCAGAGCTTTCTCGATGTCTGCTGAGCCGGGATAGTCCTCCTTTTTGGCGGTCACCGGCAGGACAGCGAAATTATTGAAAATAATCGTGCCCCCGGGTTTTAACAGGTCTAAAAAACCGGGCCGCAGCACTTCACTCTCTTCCATCACTACCAGGAGATCGGCTGAATTGGGGGCAAGCACCGGGGAAAAAACCTTTCCGCAGCTAAAAGTGGAAATCACCGGCCCGCCCAATTGAGCCATACCGTGGGTATCTCCTTTGACGATGTGGGTGTCTGCGTAAGGGGTGCGCATGGCCACTTCGGAGAGCACTTTGCCGAAAAACAGGTTGCCCTGGCCGCCGATACCGCGGATGGCAGCCCGTAAAGATTCGGGTAGTTTCTCTTTGTCTACCTTGACTGTTTCTATCTTCTGCGGCTTCGGGATACCGGGCGCTGCCGCGGCGGTCTTGCTCTCTTCATCGAGAGGCACGATGGCTTCGAAAGGACAGCGCTGCAAGCAGACCTGGGCGCCTGAACCGCAGTTGGCACAGAGGTTGGTATAATGGGGTTTTTTGTCTTCGTCTACTTCGATGCCGGGGCACATATCGCATAAACCGCATTTTTTACATTTATTATAATCGAATTGCACCTGTCTAATTTTTTGATTGCGCTTGACTTCCTGGATGCACTCGCCTTTTAGGATCAGGACTGAAAACTCCCCTTTTTCAGCTAATTGCAGGGCTTCTTTTAAGGCGTTTTCCACTTCTTTAAGGTTATAGGAATCGACGACCACAGTTCTTTCCACTTCCGCTGCCACCGCTTTGGCGAGATCGAATTTATGGGCTTCGCCCGCTAAATTCTTATCGGAACTGGGCGCCACCTGGCCGCCGGTCATAGCGGTGATGCGGTTATCCAGGATCACTTTTACTCCCGGCACATTGCGGAATACGGCATTGCGGGTAGAATCCAAACCCGAATGGCATTCGCAGGAATCGCCCAAAACACTGATGGTGCGGTGAGCCATTTCCGGCTTCGACAGCACGAAACCCTGCCTCATAGAGTCCGAAGCTCCCATGCAGCACACCGTATCTAAGGCGTTAAGAAAGTACAGCAGCGTGGAGCAGCCGATGTCGCCGAAAGAAGCGAAAATCTTCTTCTGCCGTTTCAATTTGGCTACCGACAGGCCAAAGGCTTTGTAGGGGCAGCCGGGACAGATGGAAGCCGGTCTGGGCAGCGGTTTTACGGTGATCTTTTTTTTGCTCTTTTTGTATGGAATGTCTATGTGTGTAGATAGAAATTCCAGTACATCCAGCGGCGTCCAGTTGGTGATGGTGCTGTATTCGTCTTTGCCGGTGACGTCGATACCCAGCAGGCTTATTTTTTCCTGCAAAAATCTATCGCCGTCTTCGATAATAAATAGTTTGCCCCGGATTTTACCCGCGAAAGCCTCGATACGCTTCGAGGGTAGGGGATAAGCCGCAGCCAGGGTGAGTATCGAAGGTTTTATTTCCAGGTCGATAGACGCTAAAGCTTCTTGTACGATGATGCTGCTTTCGCCGTTGGTAATGATTCCCCAATCGGTTGAACCTTCGTTTTCGGTTATCAGGTTCGATGTCTCAAACCACTCTTTGACAGCAGGGATTCTTTCTTGTGTGGCTCGATTATAATTGGTTCGGGCGATACCCGGCGTCAGCATCCAGTCATGCAGGGTTTCGGGAATCTCCTTAGGGGTGACGAAACGCGGTTCTTTGGTGGTAACCAGACCTTCGGAGTGGGTGAGAATCCCCGAAGCCAGCACCACCACCGGGGTAAAAAATTTCCGGCTCAGGTCTGCTGCAGTGCGGGCGATTTCGTACATCTCCTGGTGATTCCTCGGTTCCAGTACCGGCAAACGGGCGGAAGCGAAAAAGTACCTGGCGTCGATCACATGTTGGGTGCTTGAGGGCACGTAGTCCGAAGCGGCGTAGATCACCAGCGCCCCGGCCTCAGCCGTATAAAAAGCAGAGGTAGAAATCGTGTCCCCGGCCTGGAACACGCCCGGTATTTTCATAGTCACCAGCGTGTCGAAACCGGCAATGGCGCGGCCTACGCTTAGGGCAACGGCGACGGCTTCGTTGACGGACCAGCCCACCTGGATTTTGTCTTGCACATGGGCCAGCGACCTGTCTATGACTTCGGTGCTGGGTGTGCCCGGGTAGCCGTCGGCAGCGTGGAAACCGGCGTGTACCACGCCTAAAGCGAAAGCGGCGTTTCCTTGTAAAATGAACTTACTATTTTCTGGAGCTTCTACTATTTCTTTAAATTTCGGCATGATTTTTTTCCTTTTAAGCAATTAGTATTTTTCGTTTTAGTTAATCATTATCATATCGGAAAAACCGTAGAGTGTCAAGTCTCAGGGGTGCGGCGCACCCACCCTCTGAGCCGCTTCGCGGCATAAACAGAAGAGGCCGGGGAATCCAAAACCCGCCGTGTGATAAAAAATCAAAGCCCGCGGCGCGGGCGGCCTCTAAGCTGCTTCGCGGCAGTACACCAAAATCCGGAATTCGTAAACCCGAAGTCGCGGGGGTCTATCAAATCATAAAGGCGGGCTAACACATCATGGAGCTTCTCTATCATATCCTGGAGGCGGGTCAACACATCATGGAGCTTTTCTATCATATCCAGACGG
>JAGLSW010000072.1 GCA_023135565.1 Candidatus Aminicenantota bacterium
GAAGTGACGGGGTGTGTTAGCTCGTCGAAAAGCACCACCGTTCAACGCCCCCCCACGCCGCGGACTTGCATTTTTGAGCCATTTCATCTATAATAACTTTTCAGTTAAAGAGTACTTTCCAGACCCCTTACGGGCTGGGTGCACCGCACCCCCAAGGAGGATTAATGCAGCCGGGAAACATACCTGTATTACTTATCGAAGAAGATACCATTCCCCTGGCTTACGAAAAAGCCATCAGCGAAGTGTGGAACAAAGGAATAAGCATTAAAACGGAATACGATAATCCGCAAGACCCACCAAGCAAAGACGCGACAGTTATGATCGCAGTCCGGGAACCTTTCGGTCAACCCCGGTTTCACCGCTCTTTTGCCGACGGCCTGGGCGGACTGGCCGAGTATGTCATGGAGGTGGTGCACGGCGCCCACGACTACTGGGTAAAACCTATGGAAGAAATCCTAAAAGGCACGGAAAGCAAAGATACTCGCTGGACCTATACCTACCACGGCCGCTTATGCGAGTACGAAATCGAAGACAAAGTGGTGAACCAAATAAACTACATGATCGAAAAACTCGCCGAAGCAGGACACTCCAGGCGGGCCCAGGCTATTACCTGGAATCCCAACCTGGACCCACCTACCGAGGATCCGCCCTGCTTGCAGCGGGTCTGGGGCCGCCTCTGCGAAAACGGGAAAGAAGGCTTCATTTTTAATATGAACACCCACTGGCGCAGCCGCGATCTATTCAAAGCCTGGTTTGAAAACGTCATCGCCATTACCACCCTGATGCGCAAAATCGCGGAAACGCTCTCGGAAAAAACAGGCAAACAGGTTCTGCCGGGACGCTACGTAGACATCAGCGACTCGCTTCACATCTACGGGTCTTACTTCAGGGAGATAGAAGGAGACCAGGAAAAAGGCATAAAAAGTTTCTTCGAAAAATTAGCAAGCCGCCCCTATGAAGAGAGGACCTGGAATTCCGGATTCGTCAAACCTTTTTTCATCGACGACGGCCTCGGCAAAGGACTGAAACCCATGCTGGAAAGAGAGAAAGATATGCCCCCGGCGGTGCGAAAAGCCATAAAAGCGGAACTCGATAAAATGCAGCAGGGCGACTACGCCGTGTAGGGAGGAAGACATGACTATTTTTGCAAAATTAGCAGAGCAGGTAAAAAAGGGAAATTCTGACGTTGTGGCGCAGTTAGTAAAAGAAATTCTCGCAGTAGATATCACGGCTGACCGGATTTTAAATGAAGGCCTGGTGGCAGGTATGACGATGGTCGGTGAAAGCTTCAAAAATAACGAATGCTTTATTCCCGAAGTCCTGATATCGGCGCAGTCCATGAAAGCAGGCATGGAAATCCTGGAACCCCTCCTGGCAGCCACCGGTTTGAAATCCCCCGGCAAAGTGGTTATCGGCACTATCGAAGGCGACCTGCACGACATAGGAAAAAATATCGCAGCCATGCTGCTGCAGGGCGCAGGTTTCAAAGTGGTCGACTTAGGCGCCGACGTGCCGGTGGATACCTTCGTAGCATCCGCAAAAAAAGAGAAAGCGGACATTGTCGGCATATCAGCACTTTTGGTCACTACCATGATTAACATGAAGGCGGTTATCGAAGGATTGAAAAAAGCCGGCATAAGAGAAAAGGTCAAAGTCATTATCGGCGGCGCCCCGGTGACCGAAGATTTCGCCGGGCGCATCGGAGCGGACGGTTATGCCCCTGATGCCGCCGCCGGGGTAGATATTGCCAAAAGCCTGTTAAAAATCTAAAGCAGTGTTCGATTTGCCGGGATTTGTCTTTTTTGCCCTATTAAAAAACAAGATATTTTCTACTCTTAAACGGCAGTATGTTTTCTTGTCCGCGGCCAATAAAAAAAAGAAAATTATGCAGGAATAAAAAATGTACAGCGAATTTTTCGGCTTTAAAGAAAGACCTTTCCAATTGGTGCCGAACCCGGGCTACCTCTTCTCGAGCAGGAGCCACGAGGAAGCCATTGCTCATCTTAATTATGCCGTCTCTCACGGGGATGGTTTCGTGGAAATCAGCGGGGAAGTGGGCACCGGGAAAACCACCCTCTGCCGGGTGTTCCTGAAAAACCTGGATAAAAATACGGAAGTGGCTTATATTTTCAATCCCCGCCTGGATGCCCTGGAACTATTACAGGCCATCAACGCTGAATTCGGCATCCCCGCCAAGGCCGCTAAAATCAAAGACCTGATCGATACTTTGAATACTTTTCTATTAGAAATAAAATCACAGGGGAAAAATGCCCTGCTCCTGGTAGATGAAGCCCAAAACCTGGATAAAGATGTACTGGAACAATTGCGACTGCTTTCCAATTTAGAAACCAACACCGGGAAACTGCTGCAAATTATCCTGGTGGGCCAGCCGGAACTGCAAAAAGTCCTCGATTCCCACGAACTCAGGCAGTTAAGGCAGCGCATCACTTTACGCTGGTGCCTGACCCCGCTTAGTTTCAAAGAGACCGAAGCCTACATCCGCCACCGGGTGAATATCGCCGCCGGGCAAAACAGCGAAATATTTACCGGCCCGGCTTACCGGCTTATTTATAAGTATTCCGGCGGCATCCCCAGGTTGGTCAATATCGTCTGCGACCGGGCGCTGCTCACCGCATACGGTTTTAACCGGCCCAAAGTAACCGGCGCAATCACCCGGCAAGCGATAAGAGAATTGACCTCCCGGGGCGAACCGGTAACCCCTTTCTTCAGCAAAAAAAAGCTGCTGGCCGGGTTTGCCGTGCTGTTGATACTAATACTTGCCTACGTGTTTCGGCCCCCGGCGGCCCCGTACGCACGGGGAGGCGATGAGCCGCTTCGCGGCAGAACGAACACAGCCATAAAAACCGCCGCCTCGTTCGAGGATTTCTTAGGCAATTTAAACGGCCGGGCATCGAGATTTTTTGCGCTGAAAACAATCGCTTTCTTGTGGGGAACGGTTTCCCAAGCGGATCGTTTCTTAGACGACATCGACGAAAGCGGCGCTTTTTTCAAGCTTGCCGCGGCCCGGGACAATTTGCGCATCCTGGACGTCAGCCATAACCTGGACCTCATTAAAAGATTAAACCTGCCGGTTATCTTAGAGTTTATGCCACCGGGAGCGCTTTCGCCCCGGTATTTAGCGCTTATCGAAAACAGCGGGGACAGGATGGTTCTCAAAGGTGGAGAAAAAGAAAAAACCATAAGCGTGCCGGCGGCAAAAATGCGATCTTATTGGACCGGGGAAGCTTACATCCCCTGGAGAAATTTTTTCAACTGCAATGGGGACGTTCCTATCTCCGCCCCCAAAGAATCGGTTTTTACTCTTAAAATGCTGCTGTTGGATATCGGTTTCAAGGACATCAAACCGGACTACGACTATGACGACGCCACTAAGGAAACGATAATACAAATCCAGGAAAAGCACGGTATTAAGGTTGACGGCATCGTAGGCGCGCAAACGAAAATTGTCATTTACAATGCAAAAAAAGGATTAAAGATTCCCCATATTATATTCCCGGACCATTCCCCGGCGGATAAGAACCGGGGCATAGAGGAGCATTAAAAAGTGAGTTCCATATTAAAGGCTTTAAAAAAAGCTGAAGCAGAATCCGCTGACCGGGAAGCTCAGGGAAGCGCTCAAAAAATAAACAAAAAGAGCGGCGTTAACAGGGACGCCGGGGCCAGCCGGGGCATTTACCGAAGCCTTTTTTTCGCAGCGGTTGTTTTGCTGGTGGCAGCCGCCGCCTGGATATTTTTCACCGCCATCAAAAAACCGCCGCTTCAGAACGAACCCGGTGTTTCCCCGAAAAAGGCTGCTGCTGCGGTTTTAGCCACCCAGCCCCCAACTTTAGAAGTAGAAAAAGAGATTAAGCAGGAGGCCGGGCAAACAGCCGGGGAAAAAACCGGGGAAAGCGTTCAGGAGACACCGCCCCCTGAAATCGCCGCTGAACAGGCGAAACCTGCGTCTTCGCCGCTTCCGGTATCTCCAAGAAGTGGGGATAGTTCGCCGTTACCGGCATCTTCAAGAAGCGGGAATAGTTCGCGGCCCGGTATGGCGAAAAAAAGCAGTTCGCCTGCGCCGGTACGGGCAGTTGTGAAAAGCAAGCCGTCCTCCAGTTCTCAATTTATTCTCAAAGGCATTATCTGGTCGGACAACCCGGCCCGTCGGGTAGCGTTAATAAACAATCGTTACCTGAAAGAGGGCGAGAAAATCAACGGGGTGGAGCTAATACGCATCGCCAGGGACGAGGTGATTCTCAAGTCCGGCGAAAGAGAGTGGGCCATCAAAGTACAAAAATAGCTCTTTATTCGGGACGCATGTATGCGGCCCCTACAGGTATCCAGGAATTGGTCTACTATGAAATTACTTTGCCTCCGGCGGCCCTGCCGGGGGCCAAACTTTTGTTTAATTTCATTCGTTTCCGGGTGAGGCTCGCATCACGATTGCCTGTCCCCTTTTTGGGCATTTGTCTTGTAGATTGATATTTGCTATAATGAGGATGAAAAAATCAGAAAAAAGCAAAGGAGCAGTACATGCCGAAATGGTTTAACACAGCAGGGCGTTGTCTCCCCCGGGATCATTATATGGTTAACCCGGTTCAACGTTTAACCGAGGTAGAAAAATTAATCGATAAAAAACTCTATTTCACCATTCATGCCCCCCGGCAGACCGGGAAGACTACCTATCTTCACGCTTTGGCCGCTAAACTCAACAAGGAAAAAAAATACATCGCACTGCCGGTATCTTTCGAACAGGCGGGATATGACAGCATTACCGTGGAAAAGGCCAACGAAACTCTTATCAACAGCGTTTACCGGGCCGCCGAAATCCAACTGCCGGAGAAAGAAAGACCGGCAAACCCCGAAGGGAAAAAAATCTTGAATCTGAACAGCTATTTTGGGGATTGGGCGCAAACCCAGGCTAAACCGATTGTTTTATTAATCGATGAAATCGACGCTTTGTTGGATGATGTGTTTGTCGCTGTGCTGCGCCAACTTCGGGACGGTTTCCAATACCGGCCCGAAAATTTCCCTTCGTCTATCGTATTGGTAGGGCTGCGCGATGTGCGCGATTATAAAGCCAAAATTCGTTCGGAAGTCCAGTCCTGGGGTTCAGGCTCTCCCTTTAACATCAAATCCGATTCTTTACTATTAAAGAATTTTACCGAACAAGAAGTGCATGAGCTCCTGGAAAAACATACGGCGGATACAGGGCAGGTTTTCCCGGCGGACGTGAAAGATGAAATCTACCGGCTCAGCGGCGGTCAGCCCTGGCTCACCAATGCATTGGCCGACCAGGTGGTTTCCCGGATACTGGACGACGATTATACCCGCCCCATCACTATGGAACTGGTATTCCAGGCCAAACAAAATCTTATCCTGCGCCGCGACACCCACTTAGACAGCCTGGTGGATAAGCTGAAAGAAGAAAGAGTCAAAGGCATCGTGCAGTCCATCATTAACGGGGATACTCTCCTATACGATGTGATGGACGACGATATCCTCTATGTGAGAGACCTGGGCATAGTGGGTCTGACGGACCCCCTGAAATTCGCCAATCCCGTCTACGCGGAAATCATACCCCGGGTAATGTCCTCCACCATCCAGTCCTCTATCCCCGAAGAAATCCGGCAGCCCTGGTTTATAACCGAAAATAATGAATTGGACATGAAAAAGGTTTTAACCGCTTTCCAGGAATTTTACA
>JAGLSW010000720.1 GCA_023135565.1 Candidatus Aminicenantota bacterium
GTAGTTCTTCATGATGCGCGCCTCACCCGGCCTATAAGCCGCTTCCCCACGCATGTGGGGTGTTGCAAGATAACGAAGGTTAAGCCGCGTTAGCTTTTTCTTCGTTTTGGATAACGATCCTGGGATCCCGGTTCTTGGCCGGGACCGGCAGCCCTTGTTCTTTTAGTAGTTCGACATGCTCCTTCATTCCCCATTTTGCTTTAAACAAACAATCTTCCACGGAGTGTCCTACGCCTGAAAAGCCTTCCAGGTCGGGGGAATAGAACCCGAAGAAATCGGGGTCTGCCGTCGCTTCTATAACTAATGAATAAGTTAATTCGATCATTTTAATTTTCCTCCGCGGTTATTTAAGTCCTGCTGCTTTTAAAATGCTGTGGCAAGTGCCTGTAGGCACCTCTTTTGAACCATGATAATCGACCCGGATAAGTTTATCCCATCCAGGTTTTCCGTAATACCGGATGGAACCTTTTTCTTTCACGATTTTAAATCCATCCTTTTCGAGCATTCTAACGAGTTGGCTAAATTTCAATATGTCACTCCACGCTTTCGGCCTTGAATACCGCTTTGAGATCAGGTTTCATCACTTGCACTGGTTACATTATGCTCGATAATTTCCTTTTTGTCAACTTTTTCCTAAGAAGAAATCTTTTCCATAAGCTTCGGCGCATATAGCGTCAATTATATCTCAGGCACATTACAGTAATATCGTCTGATCGAGGTGTCTTTGCAAAAAATGGTCCCCGGACCTGGGGAAAGGTTCCCCCACTCACAAATCAAATAATAATATATAATAAGTAAATAAGTTTGGGATTTATAATGTGAATACTTGTAGGGGTGAAGGGCCTTCGACCTAAATTCACTGAAATTATACCGCGGGGCGAACGCCGCTCGCCCCTACAAAAGCGCTGCATTTTTCTTTTTCCCTGAGCGGATTGTTACTTTGCAATTTATTGCCAATATCATGATTGTGTGATATATTGTAAACCTATTTCATCTAACAATATTTAGCACAAACAAGTAAGGAATATTAAAATGAATAAGAAAAGTAAAAAAAGATTCGATTTCACTAAGATATTCAACCGCTTCTTAGATGTGGTGGAAAAGATAGGCAATATACTACCTCACCCGGCAACGCTCTTTGCACTATTCGCTTTATCCATTATCGTACTCTCTGAGATCGCGGCTCAATTAGACCTGTCTGTGATACACCCGGGCACCCAAAAAAACATTGTTCCTTTCAGCCTGCTTTCCATCAAAGGGCTGCACATGATACTTACTAAAATGGTGACCAACTTCACCGATTTTGCTCCCTTAGGAACTGTGTTGGTAGCCATGCTGGGCATCGGTCTGGCAGAAAGCACCGGGCTGATCGGGGCTTCACTCAAAAAACTGGTATTAACAGCTCCGGCTCGTTTGTTAACCTTTGTCATCGTGTTGGCCGGCGTAATGTCCAATATTGCCAGCGGCGTGGGCTATGTACTCCTGGTGCCCCTGGCTGCCATTATCTTTAAATCTGTAGGACGCCACCCCCTGGCAGGTTTGGCCGCTGCCTTTGCCGGGGTTTCCGGGGGCTACAGCGCCAATCTTTTGTTAGGCACCATCGATCCCCTCCTGGCCGGTATTTCCCAGGAAGCAGCCCACATCCTGGACCCGGGCTATTCGGTGAACCCCGCATGCAATTACTTTTTTATGGCTGTATCGACGGTCTTGATCTCTTTTGTCGGCACCTGGGTCACTGAAAAAATCGTAGAACCCCGCTTAGGGGAATACAATCCCGGTAACGGAGAAGAAATATCTCAAAAACATGAAACGGAAAAAGATAAACAAATAGATTCCTTAACATCACAAGAAAGTCGGGGGCTTCGTTTCTCGTTGATTGCCCTAATTTTGATTCTCATTGTGATTTTGTGGGGTATCATCCCGGGGAGCGGTTTTTTGCGAGAAGCAGATACCGGCAGCATATTAAACTCTCCCCTGCTGGAAGGAATTGTGGCCTGGATATTTTTGATTGCCGTTTTGGTGAGTATTGCATATGGCCTGGGAGCAAAGACCCTGAAAAGCGACAAAGATATTATGAAGGGAATGGCAAAATCCATGAGCACTATGGGCACTTATATAGTCCTGGTCTTTTTTGCCGCCCAGTTTGTGGCTTTCTTTAAATGGTCGAATCTCGGTTTAATCGTGGCGGTTAAAGGAGCGGAGGCATTAAATGCCTCGGGCATGGTCGGGATTCCGATGATGGTAATGTTTATTTTTGTGGCTGCTTTGATTAACCTTGTAATGGGCAGTGCGTCGGCCAAATGGGCCATTATGGCGCCGGTATTTATTCCCATGTTCATGCTGCTGGGTTACTCACCGGAATTTGTGCAGGTGGTGTACCGCATCGGAGACAGCACCACCAATATTATTTCTCCCATGATGTCTTATTTTGCCCTGATCGTGGCTTTCGTGGAAAAATACGATAGGAAAGCAGGTATCGGGTCGGTGATCGCTTTGATGCTCCCCTTCACCTTCGTGTTTTTTATCTCCTGGACAATCATGCTGGTAATCTGGATGCTGCTGGACATCCCGATCGGCCCCGGCGCTGCCATCCGCCTCGTCCCTTAAACAGCCGACTTTTTGTTTTCAGTCATTTCCAGACGGAATTTCCACTTGATAAAATCGCAAAATGCCTGGAAGTGTAATATTGTTTTTAGGAGGCGCTTCCCGCCAGACCCGGGATTTCTCCAATTTCGAAGGCTTCGATTTCAATTCTACCGGGTCTAACAGTTTCGGCGATATATTCGAGACCCTTTTCGGCAGCAGGCAGTCGCAAGCGCGGGGCAGGGAAAGAGTCCCCGAACCGGCTTTTTCCCAATACAGAATAGTTACAGTGAATTTTATTGTAATTTCCAGGCTTGTATGATATATTATAAACCTGTTTTATCAACAAGTTTTAATAGGCTGTCTGGGAATTCCAAAAACACTGATAACAAGACCTGTAGGGGACGCATACATGCGTCCCGGTATTTCTCTTCGGACAACCTGTTAAGATCAGGCAAACAAAGAACACCGTTTATCATATGACTTTCTAAACAAGGAGTATCAAATGACAGCAGCAGCAGAAACAAAAGACAAAAACACATGGAAATTCCCAAAAGCTTTCTGGATCGCTAATACAGTCGAACTTTTAGAAAGAGCGGCCTTTTATGCGATGTTTATCTCGATAACCCTCTACCTGACAAGAGTGGTTGGTTATAACGACGTCTGGTCGGCATGGATCGGCGGCGCTTTCGGCGCAGGAATGTATTTTCTGCCCCCCTTTACCGGCGCTTATTCCGATAAAATCGGTTTTAGAAACGCGATCATTATCGCCTTTTCCTTGCTCTCCATCGGCTACTTTACTTTAGGGTTCCTGCCCTATAAGGCCACGGTCTTCCCGGCCTTGATTATCGTCATGTTCGGCGGCTCCTTTATCAAATCCATCATCACCGGCACGGTAGCCAAAACCACCAACGAAAAAACCCGGGCCCGGGGTTACGCTCTCTTTTATATGGTAGTAAACATCGGCGCTTTTGCCGGGAAAACATTTGCTTTCCCCTTAAGGGTGAAACTGGGTATCGAAACCATAAACTTCTTCTCCGCGGCAGTTGCTTTCTTCGCTTTAGTTACCGTTTTCTTTTTTTACAAAGGCGTCAGCCGGGAAGGAGAAGGCAAATCACTGCAAGAAGTATGGCAGGGTTTCATCCGGGTTATAAGCAATGTTAGGTTGTCGATTTTGATTTTTATCGTCACCGGTTTCTGGATCATCCAGCAGCAGCTCTATGCCACCATGCCCAAATATGTGCTGCGCACTGTGGGCGAATCGGCGGCGCCGGAATGGTACGCCAATGTAAACCCGGCAGTGGTGATGCTCTGCGTGGTGCTGATTACCCAGTTGATGAGCAAAGTGAAAGCCATTACCTCCATGAGCATCGGTATGTTTATCATGCCTTTTTCCGCAGGAGCCATGGCCCTGAGCCCGGTGCTGGAGTCCATCACCGGCCAGTCCGTCTCCATCTTCGGCCTGCTTTCTTTGCATCCCATCACCGTGATGATGATCATAGGCATCATGCTGCAGGGGCTGGCGGAATGTTTTATCTCACCCCGCTACCTGGAGTATTTTTCACTGCAAGCGCCCAAAGGTGAAGAAGGACTTTACTTAGGATTCAGTCACCTGCATTCTTTTCTCTCCTTCATCATCGGTTTCGGGATTTCCGGGTACCTGCTGACCAAATACTGCCCCGACCCCAGGACCCTGACCGCGCTTACAGAAACCCAAAGAGCTGCTGCTTATTCCAATTCCCATGTGATCTGGTATTATTTTTCAGCCATCGGCGTCGTATCCGCCATTGCCTTAATCATATTCAACCTAACAGTCAAAAGAATAGACAAAAAGAAAGCTGCCGCCGCTTCCTCTTGAGTACAGCCATCAGCTTTCGGCACCCAGCACCCAGCGAACGGGCATTGGACGAAACCGCTCCGCGGTAACAGCCTTCGGCTGGCTTAAAGCTTTCCCTTTATAAAAAGACCTCCTTCCTGTAAAATTAATCTCAAAAAAAATTAAAACCAGGAAGGAGGTCACTATGACTAACCAAAATTATCCCACAAAATCCATCCGAAAGAGAAATCAGCGAATAAGCCTTCTTCGTCAACGAATGATTGAAGATATGCAACTAAGCGGGCTTTCCCCAAACACCCAGGATCGCTGCGCGCCGCGGCGCCTTGTTGATAATACTAATATGTTCATGCTATAATGATGTTTAACAGGGTATAATATAATTATAGAATTATTAATGTGAAGAAATACGGAGCAATATGAATAAAGTATTAATAATCGACGATGAAAAAAACATCCAGGTGTCGCTGGCTGCTATCATGCAAGATGAAGGCTACCAGGTCTTTACTGCCGCCAGCGGCGAAGAGGGCCTGGAAAAATTTAAAAACATAAAACCCGACGCTGTATTTCTCGATATCTGGCTGCCGGGCTTAGATGGCCTGGAGACCATGAGGGAGATGTTGGGCATCAACCCCCTGCAGATCATCATCATGATATCGGGGCACGGCAATATCACCACCGCCGTCAGCGCGGTGAAAGAAGGCGCTTATGATTTTCTTGAAAAACCCCTGAGTTTGGATAAGGTCATCTTTGTGCTGAAAAGGGGATTAGAATACAAGCAGGTATTAGATGAAAACCTGAAGCTAAAATCCATATTGGAGCGCGGTAGCGGCGAGGCCCGGGGAAAAAAAGAAGACCGCCGGATATTGAAACGGGATACCGGGAAATATCGTTTCACACCGGAAGATACGAAGTATTTTATCAAGCAGAAGACGGTAAAAACCAGCAGTGTAATCTACGGTATCGGCCTTCATTCCGGGCAAAAAACCGGCATGACGATTAATCCCCTGCCGCCGGGATCAGGCATAAGATTTGAAAATATTACGGAGAGCGGTTACATCCCGGCCACCAGCGAACATTTAGACACCACCAGTTATGCCACCTCCATAAAGAACAATAATTTAGAAGCCAAAACTATCGAGCATTTTATGGCTGTTTTGCATGCAGCCGGGATTACCAACCTGTCGATTAAGATAAATAAGGAAGTGCCCATCGTGGATGGTTCAGCCAGCAAATTTTGTGAATTTATCAGGGAGAGCGGCATTGTTGTGCAAGATGAACTGCTCCCGGGCATCGTCATCAAAAAAACCTTAATCATCGGCGAAGAGTCGCCGGAGGGCAAATATATTAAAATCGAGCCCTGCGATGTGTTCTCTATCAAATATACGGCAATATACCCCGAACCCATAGGCAGGATGGTATATGAATTCAGGATGAAGTCTTTCGCTGATTTCGAGAGGGAGATCGCCCCGGCCCGGACATATGGTTTCGTAGAGGAATTTAACAAATTGGCGCAAATGGGGCTTGCCGAAGGAGGCAGGTTGAACAATTTTATCCTGATAGATAACGGCAAAGTGTTGAATACGGAATTCAGGTTTGAAGAGGAGCTGGCCAGGCACAAGATACTCGATATTATCGGCGATTTTTATCTTTTGGGCCGGCCCATCAGGGGCAAAGTGACGGCCCAGAAAACAGGTCATGCAGACAATGCCAAAATGGTCGCACTGATCGAGCGGAACTTCCTGGAACCTTAGACTCCACCGGGAAACCATGAGAAACCGAAAGAATCGAATCGCGGGCAAAAATAAAAGGAAGCTCTGCCGCACCGCCGGTCTGTTGTTGTGCTGCACCTGCCTGCTGCTGCTCCAGGCTGCCTGCGGCGGGGTAAAATACCGCCGGGAAGCCACCGGGGATTTTTACTATTCCCTGAAAATAAAAGTGAACCTGAAAGTCCTGGATTCCGGCCGCAAACAGGGCATGAAAATCCTGTTGAAATTCTCCGGTTCGAAAGCAAGAATGCTGTTCCTGGGACCGCCGCTGAACAAAATCTACGCCAAACTGATCGTAGACGGAGAAGCGGCCCTGCTCATCAACCACAGGAAAAAAAAGTACTGGCGGGGAAATTTTAAAACCCTGCTGCAAGAAATGTGGGACATAGATTTTGCTTACCGGGAGTTCAAAAAATTACTGTTAGAGGGAATTTTCCCGGTAGAAAAAGTAAAAAAAAACGGGCTGGAAATCTCTGTTGAAAAAAATAAAAAAAGCGGCAAACCGGGGAAAATCCGCATAAAAGGTAAGCAAATCCAGGTTAGTTTAAGTATCTCGAACCACCGGGTCCGCAGCGGGAAAATCGTTTTTTCTGTTAATTTAGGCAGGATGGAGCAGTCCGGTCTACAGGGTCTCCTGCGGGACGAGGACTGAAAAATACAACTTTAGTCCTATATTGGCAGTGACCCCTGTAGTACCAAAAATACAACTTTGGTTTTATAGACAAAGCCGGTTTTTATATTATAATAGTGATATGATAAAAAGACAACGATTAACTAAATATATAAAAGTGAAAACAATCAAATCATCTCAACTAAACCCATAAGTAAGATAGCTCCTAAAAAAAGCCCGGTAAGCGCAAGCTCGCCGGGCTTTTTTTTTATTCTTCGGCAGCACTAACCCGACAGGTTGGGGAAAGGATTTTGTAAGCTTTGAGGGTCTGATTTCTTTTCTGAGAGTTTTCGATCTCCTCCTAAACCTGAGTTCTCCCGAGCTCCTCCTGAGACCTCTTGATCTCCTCCTGAGTCCTCCCGATCTCTTCCTGAGACCTCTTGATCTCTTCCTGAGACCTCTTGATCTCCTCCTGAGACCTCTTGAGCTCCTCCTGAGTTCTCCCGATCTCCTCCTATCCCTTTTCGAGTACCTTATCTATGGTCACTTTGAAATCCTTCGTTCGCGCCGGTTTCCTGATTACCTCCCGGAAACCCAGTTTCTTTAAGTTTTCGATGTCCCTGTCGCCTAAATAGCCACTCAAGGCTATGGCTTTCACCCCGGGTTCTATTTTCTGCAGGCGGTGCATAGTCTCTTTGCCTCCTAAACCATGCTTGATGACGATATCCAACATTACTATATCGAAAGGTTTGTCCTTTTCCCGGGCTTTTTTAAAAGCTTCTAAAGCTTCGCTCCCGTCTTTGACGATTTCTACTTTATGTCCCATTTTCTGTAAGATTTGACTTACTATATATGACACCGACGGCTCATCATCCATCATCAGGATGCGGGCTCCCGCTGCTTCTTCTTTAACCCTTTCCGCAGCGGCGACGTCCTCTGAATCCGGCAGCGGCAGGTATATGTCGGCGGTGGTTCCCCTGCCTAATTCAGAGTCTATGGTGATATGCCCGCCGTGCTTCTCGATGATGGAGAGACTGATGGAAAGCCCTAAACCCATACCTTTCCGCGTACCCATCTTTTTTGCCGTAAAGTAGGGATCGAAAACTTGCTCCATGTGTTCCGGGGGAATACCGCTGCCTCTATCCGCTATGGAAATTCTCACATACCTGCCTTCCCGCACAGGCAGGTTATCCCGGTCGTTCACGGTTATTACCTTTGCCCTGATGGCGATTGCTTTGTTCTCCCGCGACCAATCCACGGCATTTTGCAGCAGGTTGGCGGTCACCTGGACCAATTGTTCTTCATCTCCATCCACGGTAGGGAGATGCTCCGGTATATCGACCGTAAAAGAGACATCGGCGGCGCGGGAGAGACCCTCTTTAGCCCGGTTGAATACTTTGAGAAAACCGACCTTCTTTTTATGCAGCCAGCCTCCCTGGGAAAAGGTAATCAGTTTTTTAGCCAGCCCCCCGGCCTGCATGGTGGCTTTCTCGGCATTGTCCAGGATTTCGTAATGCTCATCATCCGGATCGAGTTCGTCTTTCACCAGCGATATATTACCCAACACCACAGCCAGGAGATTGTTAAAATCGTGAGCGATGCCACCGGCCAATATCCCGATGGACTCGATTTTTTTCCTTTTCATGAGTTCCAGTTGAATCTTTTTCCGCGCGGTGACGTCTTCCAATATACCGTCGAAATATACGATTTCCCCTTTCTTGTTTTTGACGGCCACTGCCGTATCCGAGGCGATGAAAGTAGAGCCGTCCTTTCGTTTCGAGATAGATTCTTCATCTTTTATGAATTCATCGGCCACCATCTTTTCATTAAACCTTTTCCTGTCTTCCGGGTCTAAGTACAGGTCTGATACGTTTACGCTCATCAAATCTTCTTTGCTGTCATAACCGAATATGGAAACCATAGCCGGGTTCACTTCGATAAATTCCCCCTTCGGCCCTACAGAACTCCTGAAAATACCTACACTGAGGTTTTCGGTTATGGTACGGAATTTTTCTTCGCTCTCTTTCAGCTTGCGTTCAGGATCCGCTGCTTCGAGATCTTTTATACGCAGACGTAATTTTGTCAACTCCGCCAGGAGCTGCTCTTTTATTTTATTTTCAGATTCGGTCATGCTGCCAACCTCTATACCTATTTTAATGTAGACGGCATTTTTTTTCAAGTAAACAAAAGGCGAAAATAAAAAAAGTCCGGGCCGGCAATGCGCTGCGGAAAACACCGCTGTGACTGCGCTGACCCCAATAATTTCACTTTTCGGCGCCTATTCGTGAAAGGCGAAAACAATTGACAGTAAAGGGTCTTGGGGCCGCGGCCAGCTTCCCGAAAAAAATTAAAAAAAGTGACTATTTTGCTTGCATTTTATTATGAGAATGGTATAAAATAAAATTTGTAATTATGGTATCACAAAACAAATTAAAATCATAAAAGGAGGAAGTTCTATGAAAAGAAGTTTCTATTTCATTCTCTTTCTTTTCTTTCTACTTCCGGTAGTGATTTTCGCCCAGGGCGTCACCACCGGGGCTTTGAACGGAACTGTCGTCACCAGTGACGGCTCCAAGCTCCCCGGCGTCCTGATTACTGCCGTACACGTACCCACGGGTACGACTTTCAGCGCGATTACGAGGGGTATAGGCACTTACTATATCCCCTCCGTAAAAGCTGGCGGACCCTACAAAATTACCGCCGCACTTGAAGGTTTCAAGAAAGAAAAGAGAGACAAAATCGTTGTCAAATTGGGTGAAAACAAGCAGGTCAATTTTATGCTTGTATTGGAATCCGTGACCGAAACGGTCACAGTAGAAGGCATCAGCCCGATTATGAGTTCTTCCCGCACCGGCGCCAGCCAGAACGTGCTGGAAGATACTATCAGGGATCTGCCTACAATCTCCCGTTCTTTAGACGACTTCACCCGGTTGTCCCCACAAATGGTCAGCAATGCCGAAACCGACGGCGCTTTTAATGCCGGCGGCAGAAGCAGCCGCTACAACAACGTCCAGATCGACGGCGCCCAGAACAACGACCTATTCGGTTTGGGATCTACAGGCACTCCCGGCGGTCAGGCGGAAGCCACAGTCATCAGTTTAGACGCCGTGCAGGAATTCCAGGTAGTATTGGCCCCCTATGACGTGCGCCAGGGTATGTTTACCGGCGGCGGCGTCAACATTATTACCAAAAGCGGAACCAACACCCCTCACGGCAGCTTCTATTATTGGGGCAGGAACCAGAGCCTGATGGGCGACGGCCCCAGTGAAACCCCCTTTAACGAGTTTTCCGAAGGCGTTTACGGCGTCACTTTCGGCGGCCCGCTCATCAAGAACAAACTCTTTTTCTTTCTCAACGCGGATTACACCAAAAAGAGTGTGCCTGAAGATTATTACATCGGCGGCAGCGGAGAACGGGACTGGGGTCATCAAGCGGAAGCCGACCGTTTTATCAGTATCTGTAATAACTACGGTTACGATCCCGGCGGCTATGGTGAACAGGTGAACGACCGTACCAGTTCCAAGATTTTCGCCCGTTTCGACTGGAACATCAATGCCAAGCACCGCTTGACCCTGCGTCACAGCTTCAGCGATTCCGATTATGAAAACCTGTACAGGACCAGCGACCGGAGTTTTATTTTCGGCAACGGCGGTGTGGTTTACCTGAACAAGAGCAACAGCACGGTGCTGCAGTTAAACAGCACCTTAGGCACGAACACGCACAACGAATTGATGATCAACTACCAGACCATTCGCGATAAACCCAATTATATGGGGGAGGCTTTTCCCAGGATCGCCGTGGATATACCCGGGGCGACATTTTATGCCGGTTCCGAAGAGTACCGCCACCGCAACCAGTTGGACCAGGATTTGATCGAAATCACCGACACCCTCACTATCTACAAAGGGAAACACACCTTTGTCTTAGGAACCCACAACGAGTTCTTTAAGTTCTACAACGTATATGTGCAGAGAGAATTCGGTAAGTACGAATTCGACAGTTTAGATGATTTCGAAGCCGGCGCCCCTTCCTATTTCGACCGCTACTACTCCCTCACCGGCGACCCCAATGCCCCGGCCAGGTTCAGCGTCTATCAATTGGGTCTCTATGCCGGAGACGAATGGGCGGTTTCACCGAAATTAAAACTGACTTTCGGTATTCGCGCCGATGTGCCGCTGATGCCCGACGATCCCCCGGCCAACCCGCTGGTGGAGCAGGCATTCGGCATTCCCACCAACCAGAATGCCGGCGGCAATGTTCTCTGGTCGCCCCGTTTCGGTTTTAACTTCGATCCCACCGGGAAGCAGGATTTAATGTTTCGCGGCGGTGTGGGCATATTCTCCGGTCGCACCCCCTACGTCTGGATTTCCAACCAGTACTCCAATACCGGCACCGACCTGGCCAGGTACAGGGTCTACGGCAACCCCGGCTTCTTCGTCGTCGATCCCTTCAACCAGCCCGATTTTCCCGGCGGTGGTCCTGCTCCCGCCGACATCAACCTGATCGACGCCAACTACAAATTCCCCCAGGTTTTAAAAACCAATATCGCGGTTGACGCCAAACTGCCCGGCGGTTTTACCGGCACCCTGGAGTTTGTCTATTCCAAAAGCATCAATGAAATTAGGTACCGGAACATCAATGTCGAAGCCACAGGCGCAGCCGCTTTTGACGGACGCCCCCTCTTCGGCACCCCCGGTTACTCCGGGTATGGTGGAAGTTACGGCAACCCCAATTACGTAAGCGATAATTTCGAAAATGTCCTGCTGTTGAGCAATACCGGTGAGGGCTTCCAGTACACCCTAAGCGCCCAGGTGCAGAAGGAGTGGAATGACGGCAGCATGTTCAACGCCTCATACACCTATGGTATGGCCAAAGACCTCTTTGGCGGCACCTCTTCCCGGGCCGTATCCAACTGGAAGTACAATATCGTCAAAGGCGATCCCAATAACCCGGAACTGAGCTATTCAGCCCATGACACCCGGAATCGTTTCTTCTTCACTTTTTCTAAGAAGTTCAGGATTTTCAAAAACGCTCCCACTACTCTCGCCATCGTTTACGATGGCCGCACCGGGCGCCGTTACTCCTCTCGCTATTACAATGACGTGAACTTAGATGGTCAGAGAAATGATTCCATTTATGTGCCGGTCAGCGAAAGCGAACTTATCTTAACCAAAGGCACCTGGGCGGATCTTGATCAATACATCAGGGACGACCCGGCCTTAGAAGCTCACCGCGGTCAAATACTGCCCCGCTATGCCAGCACCGACCCCTTCTATCATCAATTGGATTTGAAACTGACCCAGGCTATCCCCATGCCCTTCGCTAAAGGTCATAAATTAGAAGTATTCCTGACTGTCAAGAATTTCCTCAATATATTGAACAAAGATTGGGGTGTTTACCGCTATATCCTGTATGATGATGCGCCCCTTACTTTCAAAGGTTATGATGACGCAACCGGCTTACCCATGTTTGAATTCTGGGGTAAAGCCGACGAAAAAGATGCCCGCTTCACTATCAACCAGATACTCTCCCGCTGGCAGATGCTTTTCGGTTTCACTTACAGGTTCTAATACCCTGAAAAAAAAGTATTTAAAAATAAAAAACCCTCCGGTTCGCGCCGGAGGGTTTTTTTTATTGATATTTAATGTCTGCACGTTATAAAGCAACGCCTGGAGGCGAATGGGTTGATTTAGACGCCTGGGGTTCAACTCTTTGGCTTTTTGTGATAAAATTGGTTCTGAATTCTTTATCCACTAAACCAAAAAGGAGGACATAATATGGATTTCTATGACGTTATCGAAAAACGACAATCGGTTAGAACATACAAACCGGACCCGGTGCCGCAAGATTCCCTGGCCCGCATCCTGGAAGCTTTCAGGGCCGCCCCTTCCTGGGCCAATACCCAACCCTGGGAACTGGTCTTAGTCACCGGAAAAGAAATAAAAGAACAACTGCAAAAAACCCTTTCAGAAAGAAATCCCGCACTCAAAGCGATTATAGATGCACCGGTAATCGTCTGTGCCGTGGGCATTACCGGGAAATCAGGGTTCAAAAAAGGCAGCCGGTCTACTATACACGGAGATTGGGTGATGTTCGATTTGGGAATAGCAACAGAACACCTGACCCTGGCTGCCGCTGCCGAAAACCTGGGCACCGTACACGTGGGACTTTTTGACCACGAAAAAGTGAACGAAATATTAGGCATCCCGGAAAATAGAACTGTTATCGAATTGATCCCCTTAGGTTACCCGGCCCATACCCCCAAACAGACGCCCAGGAAACCTTTAAAAGATTTCGTTTTCAAAAATCTCTACGGCCAGGAATAGAACTCAAGAGAACACATCGCAGCCGTTGCCCGCAACCAAACA
>JAGLSW010000721.1 GCA_023135565.1 Candidatus Aminicenantota bacterium
CTAAATCTTTATATTCTATTTTGAAGTCGATCTCTTCGGGACTGTGGATTTTCTGCACGGGCTGCTCATCGACTACAGCAAAAGAAGTGCGCAGACTCTCATGACGCTCTATCAATTGTAAAAATACCTGTTCGATCTTTTCAGGTTCTACCACACCTTCTACCAGCATCACACCGGGCATGTTGTAGACACGGCTCTCACTCTCCATCTGCTGCAATATATATAACCTCTTCTGAGCCGGGGATAAAGGATAATATTCCTTCGGCTGCGCCGCTTCGATACCGGAATATTTACCACCTGCGCTGCCGCGAATATAAGCGGATAAGTCCCGGATGGAGGGCGTCCTGAAAATCTCTCCCAGCGGGATTTCAACATCACACTCTTTGTGAATGCGGGCCAGCAGGCGCGAGGCTTTTAAGGAATGACCGCCGCACTGGAAAAAATTGTCGTCTATGCCTACTGTATCCTGCTCTAAACCGAGTACCTGCGACCATACGTCTACCAACTTCTTTTCAAGTTCATCACGAGGAGCGGCATATTCGCGTCGGCTGTCGCCTATTCCCGGTGCGGGCAGGGCTTTAATATCTATCTTGCCGTTGGGATTTAAGGGCATCCGTTCTATAAACACAAAAGAAGAGGGAATCATGTAATCAGGCAGGCTGTGAGACAAATATTCCCGCATCTCTTCACTGCCTACTTCATGCTCCTTGCTGCCGGAAACTATGTAGGCGCATAAGTAATTTTCTCCGCTCTTTTGCTGCCTGACCATAACAAATGCTTCTTTTACGGTTTCGTGCTTTAGCAACCGGTTCTCGATTTCTCCGGGTTCGATGCGGAAGCCCCTGATCTTTACCTGGAAATCTATCCGGCCCACAAACTCAACTGTGCCGTCAACAAGCCAACGAGCCAAATCGCCGGTGCGGTAAAGAGTGAGGGGTGAGGAGTGAGGGGTGAGCCCCTTAGAGGGCGGGTGCGCCGCACCCTTAATAAACTTCTCGGAAGTGAGTTCCGGGTGGTTTAAATAACCCTGCGACAGGCTGTCTCCGCCGATATACAACTCTCCGGGCACTTCTAAAGGCACGGGGTTGTTATACCTGTCCAATATAAAAAGATTGTTGTTGGCAATAGGGGGGCCGATGGGGATGCAGGATAACTTTTCGTAAAAATCATATTTGGTTTTATCTATTTCCAATACGGCGGCCATGATGGTGGCTTCGGTGGGGCCGTACATGTTGTATACGCGGCAGTCCTCGCTCACCAAGCCGAAAGCGCGCCGCACCAAATCTAAAGTAAGCTTCTCGGCTCCTATGGCTAAGTGTTTCAAACTCGATAATTCAGCACCGCTGTGGGTCAGGCTCTGAAATTGAGTGGGAGTAATAAACAAGACCGTAATCCTGTTTTCATTAAGAAAATCCATATAAGCAGGAGAATCGAGCATCACGTCTTCCCGCACCATATATAAACCTGCTCCTGAAGTGAGCGCAATAAATATTTCCCAGACCGACCAGTCGAAATAATATGAGAGATTCTGCACTACCCTGTCCCGCGAACCCAATCCTAAAAACTCATAACCCCAATGCATCAGAGGACAAAAATTGGCGTGTGTGATCGGTACGCCTTTTGGTTCGCCGGTGGAACCGGAGGTGAATATAACATAAGCCGTATTCTCAGCAAAAGTTTTTGCGGGGGTCCAGGGGGCAGTTTTTTCAAAAAGCGCCCCCTGGCCGCCGGAGGCAAGATCGTCTAAGAAAATCACCTGGCCGGGCCATTCGGCCAATTGCTCGCTTTTATTAAATATAGCGCGGGTGGTGAGCAGCTTCTTTACACTGCACTCCCGGAGAATATACTTCGTCCTCTCTGCCGGGGCTTTGGGATTCAAGGGCACATAACCGGCGCCTGTTTTCAAAATACTTAGAATACCGCTTATCATCTCTATAGTCCGGCCTGCCAAAATACCGACCAACTCATTCTCCCCTACCCCTTTCTCAAGCAGGTAACCGGCCAACAGGTTTGTTTCTTCATCCAATTGATTATAGGTTAGTTCATGCACTTCGCCCGGAACTTGCTCTATTTCCGCTGATCTGTAACCCACTAAAGCGATATTATCCGGGAATCTTTCTACCTGCCGGGCAAACAACTGTGGGATGGTTTTATCACCGGGATAATCGGCTTCACGAGAATTAAATTCGATTAATAACTGTTTCCTCTCCTGCTCGGATAACATTTCCACTGCACTGATCTCTTTGCCGGGCGCTGCAATCAGCTCCTGCAATACGGCGCAAAAATGAGCGGATAACCGTTCTACTATTTCTCCTGGAAATAATCCGGCATTATAAATAAAATTTATTTCGATCTCGTCGGACAAAATTATAGCCACGGTAAGATCATAGTTGGTCATCTCTAACATAGAATAAGACTCTATTCGCAGCCTGCTGCTTTTAAGTGCTGCTGCATCCAGGGGATAAT
>JAGLSW010000722.1 GCA_023135565.1 Candidatus Aminicenantota bacterium
AGCTGCCTTCAGCAGGTGTGCCCACATCTTTCCTGTACCAATCCACCACCATCTTCTGGCCGTCGGGATTTAATGAAGGAATCAATAACAGGATGACATTATCGAGGATTTTTTTCACTTTTTTGTCGCTGCGGGTAGCCAGTTCATAAGCCAGTTCTACCGACTCCTGGCTGGAGGCGATCTCGGTGGAATGAATATTGAGACTAACCAGCACGATGGTTTTGCTTTGGTCGATCAGTGTTTTTGCTTTCTCCGGGGTCAGGTTGTAGGGATTGGCCAACTGCTGTTGAATCTTTTTATAGCGCTCGAGATTTTTGATATTTTCAGCCGATGAGATAATAGTCAGGATAAAGGGCTTGCCTAAAGTTGTTTTGCCCAATTCTTCGACCACGATCCTGTCGGAATTTTTTCCTAAGTAAAAAAAGTAATCGCTGATCTGGTTCCAGTCGATTAGTTTGCGGTCTGCGCCCATGGGAAAGCCGAACTTTTTTTCCGGGGTGAGCAGGGAATCGCCCAACAGCGCACCGGGTAAAAGCATAATAACCAAAAGAATAGAAACAGAAACGTAACGTGCTTTCATAGTTTTGTACCTCCTGCAGGTTAATTTATCGGTATTTGATAATATTATTTATACCATGACTGCGGTAGTATTAGCAAGTAAAATACTTTTTTTGCCTCCGGCTGGCCGAATCTCTTTATTGATCTCACTGCTCTAAGGTAGGAGACTAAGCAAACCTATTTTTTCCCAGGTATTCTTCAACTCTTTGGATAAAGGTCTTAGCGTATTCGATATATGGTTCAACCTGTTCGTATGCCAAATCGGCACATTCGCGATAATCCCCTTGCTGCCGGAGTTCAAAGGCTTTATTTATCCATCTTCCCATCTCTTTAGGAAATATTTCATTTTTAATATACTGTTTGTTAAAGAAGGACAACATTCCGCTGTGTTTTGAAGAAACGAATTGTTCAAAAATAAGTAATGCCAGGATAGAATAATACATAGCGTAGTAGGCTCTATTGATGACGGAGCGGGGACTTTTTCCACCTTCAAAGAGGTACTCCGCTTCGTCCACGGTCTCTTTGGCCTGTTTCAAGCGATACCTGGCCAATTGCACTTGTTTTTCTTTTATACTCAAAGAGATACTCCTTCTTCCATAATAACTTTATAGATCGGGGACTCCGACAGCGGGCCTTCTTCTATCTCCTTCCTGGAAAAAATAGTAGGAGAAATAAAGCAATCGTTGTTCAAATTGATTTCGAAAATGATATCGTATATGTCCGATTCTATTTTGGCATTTAACTCTTCAACCTCGATCATCACATCGATATCGGAATGCGGTGAAGCATCACCCCTTGCTTTTGAACCGAAAATTCGGTAATCCAGGACGGGGTATAGACTATCGAGTTGTTTTTTTAGAGTGCTGAGAGCATTTTGTTCGTTCTTTTTTAATTTCATTTTACTTTATTCCAACCAGCTTATTTTACCATATAACCCTTTATTAGTGAAGTTGTTTCACTTTTTTTTTAACGATCCGGTTTTGGGGAAAAATCTAAAACTGACTTGCCTCCGGCGGCCCTGCCGGGAGCCTCCTATAAGCCTCCGGCGGCCCTGCCGGGG
>JAGLSW010000723.1 GCA_023135565.1 Candidatus Aminicenantota bacterium
TTGCGGAAAATGGGTTATAATATTAATTCATTATATTATCAACTCTATGTGAGGTTTCTTCTTTTTTTTAAGTCGGGATAGGGAACCCGGAAAGGGAACAGGTAAGAAAAATATTAACTCAGGCGGTGGGAATGTAACGGCAGCGGGCCGGCAAAAGACGATCTAAAAAAGTTTTACCCAATATCTTCATTCTCTCACCGGGCGACATACTGTTCATGCGGTCCCCGAAACCGGTTAACCCCCTGCCGGTAAATCCACCAAACAAGTAAACATTACGCATCAGCAGATTCTCAAAATCCACGCCTCTTTTAGGATAAACCACGGATTTCGCCAGCCCCCGCACATTACGGCGAATAAAAGGAATAAATTCCCGCAAAACCCGCTCAGGCTGGTAAAAAGTAGGTTCAAGCAGGTCGGCATTCTCTTGTATGATACCTTCTTTCATGGCGATACGGGCGAGTTCGGTATCCGCGTAAATACGAATCCCGGCAAATAGCAGCACATCATCGAAACGGCAGCTTTTGATGTGGGCAAAGGTCTCTTCTATAGTCTTTATGGACTCGCCGGGCCAGCCGATTAGATAAGCAGGCAGAGGGCGCAGGTTCGCTTTGCGCAGTTTTTCCACCATTACGGTGGTATCTTCGGCGCTGTGGCTCCTGCCCATGCCGGTCAGGATTTCATCCGACCCTGAATCAGCGCCTATGTAAACCTCGCTGCAGCCTGCTTCTTTCATTAAACAGAGCAGCTTATGGGATACGGTCTCCGGGTCAGGGTACATGCTGGCTGTCCAGGTAATACCGACCCGGCTGCGAATAAGCTGTTCACAAAAATCGAAAAGATATTCCTGCCCACCGAAATTTGTCTCACTGTCACATAAAAAAACGTGATGAATGCCAATGGATTTCAATTCTTTGAGTTCTTCGATGATGTTGCCGACTTTGTGTTTTACCACTTTACTGCCGGAGATGTTAGGCTCACAGCAGTAACCGCAGCGCCGGGGACAACCGCGCATGGCTTCGATACTGCCGATGCCGTACACCCGGTAATAACTGCTGTTACGCACGATGTTACGGCGCCGCACCGGGATATTTTCGTAATTTCCCGTAGACAGGGGATTGACCTGGATTTTGCCGTTTTTGCGCCAGGTCAGGTTGTCTATTTTGTTTAAGTCGCCCCCCTGCCGCAGGGCGCGGACAATCTGTGGCAGCGCCTCTTCACCGTAACCCACGACGCCGAAATCAGCGCCGCTGTATGCCAGGATTTCCCGTGGCATGGAGGAGAAACCCGCCCCGCCGAGAACCACTTTACAGTCGCAGGTGTTTTTGATTCGCTCGACTAATTTTTTTATGCTTGGCTGGAAGAGTTCGATTTTGGATAGGTAGCCGGAATCCAGGTTACGCACCGTAATGCCGACCAGATCGACATCTTTTTGACGAAGTTTCCGGTAAACCGCGCTTTCGGGTTCAAAATTAAAATCCACGAGATCGAATTCGATCTTTTCTCTTACTAATGAGTTGCACACATACTCGAGTCCAACCGGGGCCACATGCGGCTTGAACCGGTTGGGATTAATCATTAAGGCTTTCATAATGTCCTCCCTCTTGGTGTTTGCAAAATATATTGTAAAGAAAAATAACAAGATTGTCAAACCCCGACAGCAACCCAAAGTTCCCATCAACTTTGCCTCCGGCGGCAAGGGGGGCTTTTTTGAAAAAGCGCCCCCCTTGACCCCCCCAAAAACTTTTGTTTATTTAGAGGCAAAAGCACCACCCAGCCTATTAGCTGCTTCGCGGCAGGGAGCGCTTCTCGCTTTTCTCAACAAAAATTTTGTTCAAACTTTTTTAAAAGTTTGGCCCCCGGCAGGGTCGCCGAAGGCAAGAAAAAAAATTTAGTTGACATACTGTGCGAAATACAGTATAACGTTAGTGTACAGTAAGCTGGTGTTGTACGGTATGGTGTGTCGTGCAGCATAAAGGCGGCGTACAGTAGGGCACTGGGACTGTACAAAACGGCGCTGCTGCCGTAACCAGGAGGTTGGCCGGAATGAGCGACACGGACACGAAGTTTGAAACCGAAATGAATCGCGGCTTTTTACAGGTATTGGTATTGGTAGTTTTAGAAGAAGCCATGTATGGTTACATGATGCTGCGAAAATTCGAGCAGTTGGGGTATAAAGTAGAAGAGAGCACCCTGTACCCGCTGCTGCGCAGGTTGGAAAAATACGAATTAGTAGAAAGCAAATGGGACGTCAGCGCGGATAGACCTAAGAAATTCTATGAGATTTCGGAAAAAGGCCGCCGGATCAGACAAAAATTGCTCAAAATATGGCAGCAGCAGGATTTTATTTTGAAAAACCTAAGCCAGGAGGACATATAAAATGTATGAAAAATTAGACGTTTACTTAGAAGAGATCGACCACTACTTAGTGGTGGAAAAAGGAGGGGACGAGATATTGTCGGAGATCAGGAGCCATATCCTGGAAAAGGCGGAGAATGAGTTCGGCGAGATCAATAAAGAGAGCATAGAGAAAACCATTGCCTCTTACGGCAGCCCTAAAGAAATAGCGGAGAAATATTTAGAAGACTTCCAGATCATCTCGCCTCTTTATAAAAAATACCTGTTCCACTACACCTGGATACTTTTTGTGTTTCATTATGGCCTCACCATTGTCGCTTATTTTTTAGATTTAAAAATACAGGCTTTTCCTTTTTTCTATGTGCCCCGGATGGAGGGTGTTTTCGATCTACTCAGTCAACTGCCCATGACCTTGTTGTTTGATCTCGGCGTAGTGGGAATCTTTTTCTATATTGTTTCGCAGCAGAAAGGGGAGATAAAATTGTCGTGGCCCAAGATTTTCAAAGCAGCAGAAAAAGAGGAGAAAGCGAAGCCGGTTAAGGCTACTGCCAAAGTGGAAAAAGCGGAGCCGGTTAAGGTCGCTGCCAAAGAGAAGAAAGCTCCGGTAGGGATGCCGAAGCAGCCCAAGATGGTTTACTTGATTTTATTGGTTGTGGGGCTATGTGCGGTTATTTTTGTTTATTTGCGATACGGCACTTTGTTTTTTAAGAGTCTCGACCCCGGTGAAGTGGAATCGTTTTTCGAGCCCATGACTTCGACGCTGCTGTCTTTATTGGTGATTAGTTTTTTTTCTTTGGAGGTGGTGTTTTATATCATCCGGTTTTTCAAGAATTCGCCCTGGCTGGACTTAATCAAGGATGTGTTTTACCTGTTTATTTTGTTATCGTTGATCAATTTCCCCATAAAAGAAGCGTTTACCGATTTTTCTATTTGGGATGAAAATATTATAGTTCATTCGGTTATCAGGATAGTGATATTCGGTTTATTTTTAGATTTTGTCATCACGCTGGTCAACATATTGAGGAACCGTTTCCACTCTCGTGTTTCGAAAAAATGACGCGATTCTGCGCCGTGCACATTTCTCTTTCGGGAAATGGAAACGACCTGTTTTGAAAAACTTCGAGCGGAAAAAATGTTTGCGCCACCTGTAGTTGATAAAAAAAAATACACTTATCCTTCATGCGGTCCTTAAGCTTACTATCAGTATTGGAAAAAAAATGAGGAGCGCTTCTAACTCATCAAAAGTTTTGATCAAACTTTTTCAAAAG
>JAGLSW010000724.1 GCA_023135565.1 Candidatus Aminicenantota bacterium
GCCCCCGGCAGGGTCGCCGGAGGCAGAGTAATTTCATGGTAGGCGTTAAAAGATTTGAAGAGTATAGAAGCAGAAAAGAAAAAAAAGACAAAGAAATAAAATAATAAAATGAACTTACGTATAGCAGACACCTTTACCGACAGCCTGACCAAACTCAGCGGCCAGGAACAAAAAGCAGTCAAAACTACCGCTTTCGACCTGCAATTAAACCCCGCTAACCCCGGCCTTAATTTCCACAAAATATCACAATCTAAAGACCCAAACTTCTTCTCCCTCCGCGTCAACCGCGACATTCGCCTGATCGTCCACAAAACCGAAAATAGCCTGCTGCTCTGTTATGTGGACCACCATGACAATGCCTATCGCTGGGCCGGGCAGCGCAAATTAGAAACACACCCAAAAACCGGCGCGGCCCAGTTCGTGGAAGTGCGCAGCACTGTGCGGGAAATCACTATCCCTAAATACATAGAAGCAGAACAGCCCGCACCACCTAAACCCCTTTTGTTTCCCCACCTCAGCGACGAAAAATTATCCGCCTGCGGAGTACCCGGCGAATGGTTGAAAGACGTGCGTAACGCCGACGAAGACTCCCTTTTGGAACTGGCCGAACACCTGCCCCGGGAAGCAGCCGAAGCGCTCTTAGACCTGGCAACCGGCACAGAACCGCAAATAACCCGGCACCCGGCACCCGGCACCGGCCCCTTCGATCATCCCGACGCCCAACGGCGCTTCCGGGTCATGAATAATATAGAAGAACTGGAACGGGCCTTAGAATACCCCTGGGAAAAATGGACCGTGTTCCTGCACCCCATGCAAAAACAGTTAGTGGAACAGGATTACAGCGGCCCGGCGCGCATCTTCGGCACCGCGGGCACCGGCAAAACCATCGTCGCCCTGCACAGGGCCGTGTTCCTGGCCCGGCAAAACCCCGACGCCAGGGTGCTGCTCACCACCTTTTCCGAAACCTTAGCCAATTCGCTGCGAACTAAATTAAGACGATTAATCGGTAGTGAACCACGCCTGGGCGAACGCCTGGAAGTAAACACCATAAACGAAACCGGCCACCGGCTTTCTCGCACGAAAGAACCCGGTTTTCAAATCCTATCTAATGATATGCTGTGGTATCTCGTCAAAGAAGCAGCCGGGAAAGTCCCCGGTCACCATTTCAGTTTACAATTCTTGTTAGCTGAATGGGAACAGGTGATCGACGCATGGCAGATCGACAGTTGGGAAGCCTACCGGGATGTGCTGCGCTTGGGCCGCAAAACTCGCCTGCCCGAAAAGCAGCGTAGGGTGCTCTGGGCGATTTTCAAAAATGTCCTGGCCGCGCAAAAGAGCCGGGACATGCTCACCTACGCCGGTATGTTCAACTCCTTAGCCATCCAACTAAAAGAGAGGAAACATCCCCCCTTCGACTATGTAGTAGTAGACGAAGCCCAGGATGTGAGCGTCCCCCAGTTAAGGTTTCTTTCCGCATTGGCAGGCAGTCGCCGGAACGGTTTATTTTTTACCGGCGATCTGGGTCAGCGTATTTTCCAGCAGCCTTTTTCCTGGAAAGCGGTAGGCGTGGATATTCGCGGCCGGTCACACCGGCTGCGCATCAACTACCGCACCTCCCACCAGATCAGGAAACAAGCCGACCT
Organism: Candidatus Aminicenantota bacterium; assembly: GCA_023135565.1. GTDB lineage: Bacteria > Acidobacteriota > Aminicenantia > UBA2199 > UBA2199 > JAGLQA01. The sequence continues at coordinate 1,644 of JAGLSW010000724.1, forward strand.
CCTGCTGGCTCCCGGCATAACCGACGTTGACGGCATTACAGAAGAACGCAGCGGCACCATTTCCCTATTCAATGGCCCTAAACCGGCTGTCCAGGTTTTAAGCAGCCCCGGAGAAGAGACCCGGGCTGTAGGCCGATGGCTTTCCGGTCTCACCGGCCAGGGCATGAAAGCGCATGAAATCGGAGTTTTCGTACGTTCGGACTGCGAAGTGAAAAGGGCTTATGCCGCCGTAGAAAGCGCCGGATTATCTTATAAGGTATTGGATGATAAAGTGGAAACCACTGCCGGTTTTGTTTCGATTTGCACCATGCATCTAACTAAAGGGCTGGAGTTTCGCGCCGTATCTGTAATGGCCTGTGATGATGAAGTTTTACCTTTAATGGAGCGGATCGAAACCGCAGCGGACGACACGGACCTGGAAGAAGTATACAACACTGAGCGTCATTTATTATATGTTGCTTGCACCAGGGCGCGGGATCATCTCCTGTTAACCAGTGTGGAGCCCGCCTCGGAGTTCCTCGACGATCTGCAAATGTGAAGATAGCTTGTCCTCCTGGAAATCGGCCCCCTGGAGATTCAAATTGTTAAATCTAATTTTATCAAAGTCGGCAACATTTAATTCTCAGGCAATTCATCCCAATTAAATGAATTAATGTTTGAATATCTTAAAGACGCTCCTATCAAGAGGATTTGTTTTGTTTGATGAAGATTACCTGCTAACCTATTTCCCATAAATATCCCCTACCAACTTATCAAATAGTTTGACTTGTTCATAACCCTTTTCCTTTAAACCTTCATACAACTTTTTGTCTCGAGTCAATAATACTATTCCCAATTCTTCCGCAAGCGCCACATACGCCACATCTTTTTTATCAATATCCTCGACCAGTTTTTCTGCCTTGTGAAAAGATTCCTCGGAAATCAAGTAATCAGGTACCACAACTATTTTTGAAAAAATAAAAAGTGTGAAATTCCTAAAATCCGCGGGCGTTACCTTCCCTGCCTTTTTTAGAATGATTTCGCGATACTTGTTCAATTCGAGCAGTGCAAAATCGGGGGTATAAAGCTTATATTCCGAAAATATTTCCCTGTAAATTTCTTTCCGGCTTAAAACCCCACTAAAAAGAATATTTACATCTAATACAAAGTGTTTTTCAATGACCGGATCGTCTATGTTGATACTCTGCAAAAGCTTCCTCTCTTTTTTGCTCCAATTCTCGTTCCCAATCTACCCCGGACCGGGACATACCGTCCTGGATCCTCTTTTCCAATAACCTGAACCGCTGATAAGCCAACTCTTCTTCAAGTAGAGTTTTGAGCGCTTCCATGCCGTACAAAGCTGCCAGATCATCCTGTATCTTAACTTCTATCGTTCTCATAATCTATTCCTTAAAACAAAACTCATATTATTTATCTTCCTGGACTAAATATAATCCTAAATAGCTGTTTTGTCAACTTAGTTGTAAAAAAAAGATACACCTTTAAACGATCTTTGATTAACTTGCCTCCGGCGGCCCTGCAATA
>JAGLSW010000725.1 GCA_023135565.1 Candidatus Aminicenantota bacterium
GGCAGGGGCCGCCGGAGGCAAAAAAAAGTAATTTCAGGCAGATTTGGGGACAGGCCAATTTTTCGCTTCATATATATACTATCCTCCTTTAAATCTCCAGGAAACTGCGCTGGGCGTTGATAAAACGGGTGACAAAAGGTTCCGCGGGAGTACGAACCAGCTCTGCCAGCGTACCGGCCTGCACGATTCTACCTTCTTTCAAAAGAACGATCCGGTCTCCGAAATATCCGGCTTCACTAAGATCATGAGTTACCAGGACGACTGTTTTTTTCAGGGTTTTAAAAATTCTTTTCAGGTCTTCCTGCAATTCGGAACGTATCATGGGGTCGAGGGCTGCCAGCGGTTCATCGAACAACAGCACATCGGGGTCCAGCATCAGGGCGCGCATCAAACTAACCCGCTGCCTCTGCCCGCCCGAGAGTTCCAGGGGATAACAATCCAACCTGTCCCCGGGAAAACGGGTCAACTCTATTAGTTCATTTAAGCGGTTTTGAATACGTTGTTTTTCCCAACCTAAATAAAGAGCCATGAGGGTGACATTTCTGCGCACGGTAAGGTGAGGAAATAAACCGCCTTCCTGGATGACATAACCCATTCTCTGCCTAAGTTGCAAGAGAATCCCCGGAGATACGGTTATTCCATTAATAGCAGCGCAGCCGGTATCCGGTTGGATAAGCCCGATAATCAAACGCAGCAGGGTGGATTTACCACAGCCGCTGGGTCCGATAAGAACAGTAGTCCGCTCCCCGTGAATGCTCAAATCTACGGTGTGAAGGGCCACTGTCGGACCATAACTTTTGGAAACCTCTTTTAATTTAATCATCTACTTTCAAATAAATCCAGAGGGATCAGGTTTTTTCATTTGATTTAAACACCGTCAAATTCTTAACCTCCCATCGCATTGCAGCCCGACATGCCAAATGAATAGACCTGACCCCTTTCTTCTTTCCTTGAATAAAAAAAAACATGTTGTTCCGAAAAACTTCGGAACGAGAATTTTCGGAACGTTTCTTTTTCGTCATGACTTCCTTTTGCCGGAAATCCAACGTTTAAAGAAAGGATCGTCTATCTCGTAATGATCTTTTATTTTCACTAAGTAGCCGTTTTCCAAAAGGCGCTTTAAACTACTAAACACAGTACTGGAAGAACCCACATTAAATTTTTGTAGAAATTCTTTCGACATCGGGGAATCATCCGTTAAAGTCAACCCGATCAAAACTTTCATATCTGTACGCTTAAGACTGCTCCACCAGCGTTCGTAATCGACGTCATGAAATTCAAGAATCTGTTCGACCGCGGTTAAAACAGGATATTTTATTTCATTTGCGGAGGCCAGGATTTCCCATACTTGAAATGCCAACCGCTGTGTATAATGTGGATGCCCATCGGTAAATGTTAAGATATTCTCCGCAATTTCCATGTAATCGCTGCTTTGGGGTTTAAGACGGTCTTCTAAAAACAGTTGAAATTCTTTCTTCGGGATCTTAGACAATTTAAAAAGGTAACCGAAATGGTAAAAAGGATTATTTTTCTGCTCGAAAATATCGCGAATCAAAGACTCCTGGCTGCCTAAAAACACATAATTGCTGTTGTTGTGATACTGCAGGATGGATCTCAACCGTTTCTCAAAATGCACGGAAATTTTGCGGACTTCCTGGAATTCATCAAAAACGACTATGGGACGTTCTTTAGTAAATATCGAGTCCGTTAAATTCAATACATCTTCCAATATCAAATCAACCGCTTTCACTGAACCGAAGGACACATTCAATTCTTCAGAACCGGGATTGAGCGAAACCATAGGGATAAAACGGAAGGATTTGAGAGCGTGTTTGACCTTTTGTAATGGATTCAAGCTGCATATTTTTTTCATTAATTGTTCAGCAAAATCGATCTCAGAGGTAACAACTTGCATGTCGAGAGTAATCGCAGGGCGATCTATCGTTTTCAATATTTTACGTATCAAACTACTTTTACCGTACCTTCTCGGGCTCATCAGGATTAAGTGCACTTCACTTTCGAGGATGGAGCGGATTCGTTTTAGTTCCTCCAGCCGGTTGGTGAAATAGGGTTCATCAACTATACTGCCGAACTTAAAGGGGTTCGCCCTCCTGTTCCGGGAAACTTCGGAACGAAAATTTTCGGAACGCTTCTTTTTATTCATGTTTGTTTAACACTGTTGTTATAGATTTTTTCTTTTACATCTATTTTTTCCCTGTTTTTTTCACAGCCATATAGAACCTTCATTTACAGCCTCCATTGTTATAGTATATCAATTTTTCCCTGCTGTCAATCGCAGCCCGGTATTTTATTTTGTTCGGTTTAAAAGACCGGCGGTTGTGTTGCCCCCCACCCCGCCTGTCGTAATGGCCGCGGCCTACTTGCCGGTTTTTCCTACAAGCCTGATGCTTTTATCTACAAACTTGATGTTTTCTTTCAGGACTGAATAGTTGCCTATAATTGTTTTCATTATTGAACCTAATTGTGATATAATATTATCTTTAATTTACCAAAGGAGATTAGATATGATAAATTATGATCCAAACGTTATCCAGGATTTTGCCAATATGAAAATTTATATTTAAGGGTCGATAGTAGCATGGGAAAAAAGGGTATCAAATTGAAACTGCTTTCCAATTCCCGGCAAGATATTTATTAATAGACTGGTTACACCACACCCTCACTGCCGCGAATCAAGAATTTAAGACGTCGATCAATTCCCGGAATCTATCAAACGCATCCTGCCTGACATCATCGATATAATCATCAGGGCCATTCTCCTGCTCCACTATTAAACAGCCCCGGCTCGTCACACGACTAAAAAATTCCTTTAAATTGTTTAACACCTGCTTTTTTTCCTCATGCAGTCCCAGTTCTTTTAAGTTACGAAATAGCAGCTCCTTCCGGGGATGAAAACGGAGAATATAATAGATATAGTAAATATCTTTGGACTTTTTCTCCTCATTTTCACGGTCAGTAAAGGTAATCGCCTTATGAAAGAGAAAGATATAAGGGGAAGGAACATTAACCAAATAAGACCGATGAGGAGAAGCCTTCCGGTTGACAAGCTTGACCTGGATATTATCTTTAAATAAAATATCGAATTTTTCCAGCCGGTTTACCAATATCTGCCGTCCGACCAACCTTTCTACATAATCTTCACCAACTTCCGGTGTGGTTATAAATTCGATCAATAACCTGGCGGTTTTCCCGGTATTCTCAAGTACCGGCACGACAGGGAACATCCGATCCATTCTTAAATGCTTTTCCTGGTAATGTAGTTTTGAGAACCTGGAATAAATGGGTTCACTAACCGGGAGAGCAGCAGTGCTTTCAAAAAAACCAAAATCGATATCCGTTGTCGTTACCGGGTACATACCCAGGTTTTTCCACAAGTATTTTACATACAGGTATGGAAGCCAACCGCCTACAATAACCAGGTATGGCAGATACTCTTCCAAATCACCGATAACTTTAAAAAATAAATCTTCCACTTCTTTAATTTTAATCAAGCGACAACCCCCTCAGCTCTAACTGCTCTTTTAAAAATTGGGCGTGCTCCGCACCCCGGGGCTTGAAATTATATAAATCCAGGTAAAGCTGCAAATTGGACACTATATTAAACCCGCGTTTTTTCTGATTTCCAAAAAATACGCTGTTTTTGTAGTGCGGTCGTATCAAATAAATATTCCCCCCCTGCACCAACTGCTTCAAACCCAATTGCTGTTTTATATCCGGCAGTATTTTATCGAAAATAGTACTGCCGATATACAGGTAAATATTTCGAGTTTTAACGAAAGATGTTTCAAAATTAGCCCCGCTGTGAAGAGTCAAAGCATATTCATTTTCTATACCTCTTTGTTTAAAGAAAGATTTCACTTTATTCAAACCTAAGTCCGGATTATAAAATAGAGCGAAAGCATTCAGGCTAAAATCGTAGTACTTTATCCAATCCCGGATCAACATCTCTTTATTTGTTAATATAGTATAACTGAACGCGCCTCTTTTTTGTCTTTCTATATAACCGGCCCTCTCCATCGCCTGTACTACTTCACAGGCCATACCGAGACTAATAGGCAAACCGCCCACAAAATCCCGCATCACCCATTTCTTCCCGGGATGCTTTATCATCGACCTTAAGATCAATGTCGCTTTGTCGGCAAATATATTCTTCGGCTTTTTTATCATGTTCACAACCATACTAATGTTCACTTTTTAGTGAACATTATACCATTAGTGAACATTGCTGTCAAACCAACTACGAAAAAAAATAAAAAAGCTTGACAATTGTACCTTTTGGTATTATACTAAATGGTATTATACCGATTGGTATAATACCAAACAGTACAACTAAAGGAGGTGCGGTATGAATCCTTTTAAATATGGCCGGGTGGTTTTCGATGAAGACTTCTGTCCCAGGCCAGGATTGGAAAAACACTTGAGAAGCTATATCTCTTCCGGTCAAAACGTCCTGCTGGAAGGTGAACGCAGAACCGGGAAAACATCCTTGATCTACCGGACCGTCCGCGGTCTACCCAAACTCCGCCTCCTCTATGTGGATATCCTTGAGATCAAAACCGTCTCCGACCTCTGCCGCCGCATCGTAAACGCAGTCGTGTCTATGGAACAAAAATCCGGGATGGTCGAAAGGGTATTCAAATCCCTGGTCCACCTGAAACCCACAATGACTCTCGATCCACTCACCGGCGTCCCTGCCCTCTCCTTAGATGCTTCTATCAAATTGAAACCCGGTTACATCGAAGGCTTGATGGACTTAATCGAAGAAGAAAACAAACGGAAAAACCTGATAGTCGTTTTCGATGAGTTCCAGGACATACTCAATTTAAAAGAAGCTGCCGAGGCACTGGCTGTATTAAGAAGCAAAGTACAATTTCACGCGGCTATCCCCTATATTTTTTCCGGCAGTGTGCGCAATCAAATGGACGAGATTTTCAACCACCCTGAGAGCGCTTTTTTTAAATCCGCGGTGACTTTAAATGTAGGAGAATTAGAAAGGGATATATTCGGCAATTTCCTGCGCGGGAAATTTTCTAAAGGAAAGCGAACCCTTTCACAATCGCTGTTAGATAAGGTGTTCGACATCGCCCGTGATATTCCCGGCGATGTACAACAGTTATGCGGCGCTGCCTGGGACGCCACGTCTCCCGGCGACCATATAGACGAAAAAACGCTTCCCGCGGCTTTAGAATTAATATACAGCCGGGAGTTAAAGGGATATGAAGCTTCTTTGAACCGACTGACGGGACAGCAGTTCCGCTGTATTGTAGGACTGTCGCGAATAGGAGGCCGGTCCCCCATGTCGTCGGAATTCACGAAAGCCACCGGGATAAGTCAACCCGCGTCGGTAAAGAAAGCGCTGACCCGTTTGATAAAATTAAGAATCATCTATAGATATAAAAGAGAATATAAGTTTATCAATCCTTTTTTCAGATCCTGGTTGATTTACAAAAACTATTAGCCCCGCAGGGGGGACGGCGTCCCCAGCCTATAAGCCGCTTCGCGGCAAAGGTGATGACAATGTTTCTCACTTTTTTAAACAAAAGTTTTGATCAAATTATTGAAAAATCCGGGCTTTTGTGATATAAAAAAGAAATGAATTCGACAGGTTTTTATGACTAAAAAAAACATAGTGATACAGGTTCTCGGGCCTACCGGGGTGGGCAAAAGCGGGACCGCCGTAAAATTAGCGCAAAAAATTAACGGCGAAATCATCTCCGCCGACTCCATGCAGGTCTATAAACATTTCGACATCGGCACCGCTAAAATCAGCGAACAAGAAAAACAAAATATCCCCCATTTTTTAATCGACATATTAGACGACTGCTCCCAGTTTAACGCCTCGATATTTCTCGAAAAATCCTTTGAAATAACGCAGCAAATCATCGCCCGGGGACACGTGCCCATCGTGTGCGGCGGCACTGCGCTCTATCTAAGAACCATGATAAAAGGAATTTTTCCCCAAAACAAAGAACAAAAAGTATCCCGGGACGAACTAAAAGAGATCGTAAACCGGGAAGGCCCGCTCTTCCTGTGGAACAAATTAAACGATATCGACCCCGGTTACGCCGCTAAAATCGGCAAAAACGACACAGTGCGCATTATCAGGGCCATGGAAATCTATTACAACAGCGGTTTGCCGCCGTCGGAAATATTTAAGCAGACCGAAACGCCTTTCAAAGAATTTCAATTCCTCCGCGTCGGTTTAAACATGGAACGTGCGCATCTGTACCGCAGGATAGAAAAAAGAGTCGATCACATGATCGAAAAAGGATTGGTAGAGGAAGTAAAAAAACTAAAAACCCGCTGTCCGCTGCATTGTCCCCCTTTCAAATCGGTAGGGTACAAGGAGATATTGCTGCACCTTAATCAAGAAATCGACCTAAAAACCGCGGTAAACCTTATTAAACAGCATACACGCAATTTTGCCAAAAGGCAGTTATCCTGGTTCAGGCAGGAAAAAGACATCCACTGGTTCGACCCGGGAAACTATGCCGAAATCGAAGATTTCGTTTTAAAACAGTTAACGTAATTGTGCCACTACATGGCGGTAACGAACAACATGTTGTACATATTTCGAGTTCCCACCGTCATGTGGCTTTTTTTTCAAGCTTAGTCTTAAAAAAAAACGCTGTAAAGCTGCATGAATAATAATTTTATGCCCCTTGAGATTTTGTGTTTGCAAGAAAACATGATAAAATTAGAAAAAAATACGGAGGTTATTTGAAATGAGAACCTTATTAATATCGAGCATGGTTGTTTTGCTGGCCGCCTGCGGTGGTGTCGGCAGGGTAAATACCGGGATTCATATACCCGCTCTCGAAACTACCGCCGGCAGTGATGCTGCTTACGAAGCGGGCTGGCAAGCATTGAAAGAGGGGAAACCGAAAGAAGCCATGCAAAAATTCCAACAGAGCGCGGCAGCAGATGAAAAATTATATGTGGCCTACGGCTACACATTTTTATCCCAGGACAAAATCAGTCTTGCCAGGCGCAATTTCCGCAAAGCTATAGAGTTAAATCCCGACAATGTGCAGGCTGAATTGGGTCTGGCAGCCATCTATGAACTGCTGGAAGATATGGGAAATGCATTTTCCGCTTATTCCCAACTATTGGCCAAATACCCTGAACATGCCTGGATAAAAGTGAAGTATCAAAACATCAAATCCACCCGGACAGGATTCCACCTAAAACAAGCCGAGGTGTACAAAAGCCGGGATAAAACCGGGAAATATATCGAAGCATTACGGATGGCCTCGCGTTACTCCCCGGAAATAATCGAAATTAAAACAAAAATTGCCGATTATTACAACGAAGAGGGACAATATAAAGAAGCTGCGTTTCAATATGAAAAGGTGCTGGCGGAACTGCCCAACAAAGAGGAAATATTGGTGAAAGTGGCCAAAGTATATGAGCAGATGGACAAGGTAGATGGGGCGATCATGGTGTATAAATCCCTGTTGAAGCTCAAACCCGGTGATCTTAAAATTATCAACAAAATAAACGAGTTAAAAATTAAATTTTACGAATCGGATCTACCCCCCAAATTTAAGAATATATTTTTTAAGCAGAAGGTGAGTAGAGAGGACCTGGCTGCGCTTTTAGGTTTTTATTTTAAGAGGTATTTACAAGCTGACAAAACCCCGGTTATTATCCGGGACATCACCGGTTCTTATGCCAAAGAATATATCATTGAGATTTGCACCCTAAAGATCATGGGCACCAGACCTGATCACAGTTTCGATAGGTTTACCGCCGTAAAAAGGGCGGTTTTTGCCGAAGTGCTGGATTCCCTGCTGAAGTATTTATCACGCCGGGATTATAAGGTAAAGATCACCCCTTTAGAAGAAGTGGTGGAACCTGTTGATATTTCTCCCCTGCACAGGCGCTATAAAATCATAAAATACTTAGTTAATACCCGCATCATGGGATTGGATGCGGAGAACAGGTTTAACTCCACCCAAACTCTCTCGCCCGGGGAAGTGATTGCGGCTATCAAGAAGATTTTATACAATATCGAGTAGGAGTTCAAGAGACCCCGGGAAGAGCTTGCAAGTACCCAGGTTTGAGCACGAAAAAGTTCCTCCCGGATTCTCTCGCTTCCCGGGCTTACATACCCCGTTTTACGGTCATTTTATCTTGTTTGGTGTAACCGTCGGGAACAGCATAAATGCCCGCGGGAGCCGGTTTTTTCGAGATTTCCTGCACTTCGGTAGTGATGTGGATATTGGCTCCCATCACATTCATGGACATTTCGGAAGCGATCTGGAAACCTTCGATTTTTTTAAACTCATTCACGATATCGTCGCCGAAGGGCATTGAACCCGATTGAGCTTTCAGGATAGCCGGATACATCTTTTCCGAATAGGCTTTCCAGTCGAAAGGCACATCTTTGGAGGCCCAGATGGTCATATTCATCTTCATTTCCATCATGGCCTGGATTTTAATCTCGGCGTTGTAACCGGTACAATTCCACTGGCCGATTTTTTTTGTTTGGCCATTGGCTGTGACTGTGGCGGATATTTTCATCATCGACAGCATTTGGGCGGCTTGTTCCGGCATTAGTTTGGCCATATCGAGGGGCAAATCCGTTTCGACATATTTTTTGGTTTCGGGATAGATAATATACATTTTCATTTTGTTCAAATCGAGGGTCATGGATTGACCTGATGTGATAGTGGTAAATTTGCCATCACCGATCCACATCTCAGTTACTTCATCTTTTGCCGGTTGTTTTTGTCCCATCATTTCGACTGCGCCGGTATGGGTATTGCTTTTGATATACACGTCTGCGCTCAAGAAAGTGACGGACAAAAGCACTAAGCTCAAAACTAAAAATAATTTTTTCATAAATCCTCCTGAAATTTTTGTTTATATTTTGAATAGGTCATAGTACCTTTAATAGGAGCTTTTGTCAAGAAAAAATTTCCCGTTGAGATTTTAAATTTTACACTTTCATAATCGGTGGATTTCTGGTATAATATAAAAGTAATGTTTTGCTGCGCCTGTAGCTCAGAGGATAGAGTGTTGGTCTCCGGAACCAAAGGCCGTAGGTTCGAATCCTACCAGGCGCGCTTTACTACACTAGCTTCAGAGAGATTTTAAGAAAAAGCACCAAACGTCTTGTGCCAATTTTGTGTCAACACTTTTTTCCCCACCCACGCGAAAACCTTTCATAACTGCACTAAAGAGCATGACCGACTGTTGTCGCTCGCCAATAAGCTATCCGGGCTGGATTTTGGGCAAAAAAAGGCGAACATTTTGTTCAAGCGATTGGGGAGCGAAAAAACGAGGCTGACTTTCCTGGAAAAAATGGCGACTTTCGTCTTGAAAATCAGAAACCGGACGCACTCGTCCCCGGCATGACAGGATAGCAGGTATAAAAAAAACTAAGCGGCGTCTTTCCAGACGTATTTGTGGTGCAGGCCGCCGAGCCGGGGCAGCGCAATCACCCGGTCACTTTCGGAAGTCCTTTCCTGGACCGGGCGTGTGTTGGGCGGGTCTTTATCGAGATTATAATGCGTCCGGTCATTATGGTAATAGTCGATATATTCTTCGAGCAGCCTGTATAGATGCTCCTTATTCAATATGATCACATGATTTAACAACTCTTTCCGCACACTGCCGACCCAGCGTTCAGCAGTGCCGTTCTGCCAGGGCGAACGGAAAGAAGTACGCACAGGCTCTATAGAAAAACTTTTTAGAGTTCCTGTTATCAGGGCTGAAAAAATCGTATCCCGGTCATAAATCATGTATTTAGGCGACTTGATTATAGAAAAAGCCGACCTTAGCTGCTCTTTCACCCACTCTGCCGTGGGATTAAACGTAACATTAAAATGAATTATTTTTCGCCTGTCGTGATGAATAATAAAGAAACAGTAAAGCTGCCGGAAAAAAAACGTGGGTACAGTAAAAAAATCCATTGCCATAATTCCTTTCCTGTGATTATTTAAAAAAGTCATCCATTTTTTGATCTTATCGCCCGATGGCTCCCTTTTCGGCAAATACCGGGAAACAGTTCGTTCCGAAACCCGGAAGCCCAACTTTAATAACTCACCATGAATCCGCGGCGCTCTCCAGGTGGGATTATCGGTCGCCATTTTGTAAATGAGATTCCTTATCTCTTTATCGATCTTATGTTTTCCTTTTCCTCTATTTGAAATATATTTCCAGTAGAGCTTGAAACCTTTACGATGCCATCCGACAACGGTTTCCGGTTTGACAAAAATCAAAGCGCTCTGCCATCTGTACCAGCACAATCTAAGTAATACCCATAAAACACGATCTATTCGGGATAGTTTCGGCCTGGGATTCTTTTTCTTAAACGCAGCCAATTGTTGGCGCAGGGCAAAGTTCTCTAAAGTCAGGTCGATTTTCGGATTAAGGACTGAGTGCATAGACTGAAAAAAAGCCATAAACCTTGAAAAGAATATCTAACCCATGCAAGTGTTTGCAACTCATGTTTGGATTTTGGAGTTTTTAATTTGTTTGGAATTTGTATCTTGTAATTTTTAATTTATACCCTTGAAATTCAGCGTAAGCATATACTGTACGGGGCTGAGCGCCGAATGGCTCAAGCTGAATGCTGCTAATCGCTGTTGATAATACCCGCGCCTTCATGGTATAATCTTGAACCCATTAGATAGTGTTTTTCAAGACTAAAGTTGAAAAAAAACCACCTAACTGTGGGAATTTGAAATATGTACAATATGTTGTTTATTACCGCCATGTAATGGCATAACAATAAAGATCATGAGTGAACTGAAAGAAATTTTAAAATTCTACCGGGAAATCGGCGCCAGCTTCTTAGAACACCACCGCGAAGACCCGCTGACCGCTCTAAAGGAAGTCAGCAGCGAGATACACAAATGCACAAAATGCCCGCTCCATCAAAAGAAAAAAAACTACGTGCCCGGCGAAGGCAGCCCTGAACCGGATATCATGTTTATCGGCGAAGGGCCGGGGGAAACCGAAGACAATTTCGGCCGCCCTTTCGTGGGCAATGCGGGTCAACTGTTAGATAAAATAATAGAAAAAATGGGCTATTCAAGAGAGACCGTTTTTATCGGCAATATCGTCAAATGCCGCCCGCCGGGCAACCGGGACCCCGAGCCCGGCGAAGTGGCCGCCTGCAAACCTTACTTAGAGAAACAGGTGGCAATCCTTAAGCCCCGGGTGATCGTCTGCCTTGGCCGGGTGGCATTGAATAACCTGTTAGGACAGGAATTATCCATCACGAATGAAAGAGGTAAGCTCTTCTATTTTAACGATATTCCTGTTATTCCTACCTATCACCCGGCCTACATCCTGCGCCAAAAAACAAAAGAGGCCGCCTCGAAAGCCAAGTGGGATACCTGGAACGATATGCTGAAGGTACTGGAAATCGCCGGGAAATCCTAAAAAAATGCTTATCCAGGTGGCCCCTTCTCTTAACATATTCGAACCCCTCACCTATTCCTGCGGCAGCGCGGAAGACCTAAAACCGGGGCAGAGAGTCATCATACCCATAGGCAGCAGGATCACTTCCGGCTGGGTGATCGAAACCGGTTCCTCCTACAAAGGCCGGGTAAAACAAATTACCGGTTTCGTGAAAGACGATTACCTGCCGGGGAAAAATTACGCAGCTTTTGCCCGTTCCGCCGCGGATATCTATTTTACCTCTATCGGCCTGCTTCTCGACTCCTCTCTTTCGCCTAAAAAAAAACCCCTGAACAGCCTGTATTTTTACCCGCCGCATCAGGACAAAAAACAAAAAGCGGAAAAATTAGCAAAATACCTGAAAGATAAACGAAATGAATTGCAAAAAATGGCGGCGGAAGGCCCGATAGAATTCTTCTACAAGGCGGGGAAAAGTCCAGCGGGGCAGGCGACGATCCCCAACAATGTCGACTTAAGAGAAAAGCCACAATCAAAAGTTTTTGCGGGGGTGCAGGTCCCCGGCGGGGACACCCTCTTAGCTCCGGTCGAGAAAGAAAAAAACGGGGGGCCGGAGACGGAACGCCTGCAAAGCTTAAACGCTTCCCCACGCATAGGGGTATTTTCAAAAAGCGCCCCCTGCTCGCCGAAGGCAGGAAAATTCCTGTTAAGTTACGACAGGCTGGAACAGTACCGGGAGCTGATCGCTCTATATAAAGCCAAAGGCCAGAGCGTACTTTTCATAGTACCCGATAACATGAGCGCCCGGTACTGGCAGCAGCAGTTGGAAGGCAGCGACATCTATAATTCCGAAGTCAAAGCCAAAGAGCGCGAGAACCTGTGGCACGAATATGCCCGGGGCAGTAAAGCCGGCGTCGTAATCGGCGGCCTTTCCGCCGTTATGCTGCCCATCGCAGACTTAGGCGCCGTGATCTGCGAGAGAGCCGGTTCGCCTCTTTATAAAACCAGCTACTACTCTAAATTCGATGTCAGCCGGTTGGCCGGGCTAAGGGCCGAAAGTTTTGCCGTGCCCCTGATCGAAGGTTTCTCAACCTACACCGTAACCGCCTACCAGGGGGGTGCGGCGCCCCCACCCTCTAAAGGGGATGAGCGAAAAAAAGAACTGCCCCCGGTGGAAGTGTATATGGTAAACTATAGGAAGAAAGGCATTGCCCCCCAACTGCTGGAAATGCTCAAAACTTACTTCTTAGAAAAGAAAAAAATCCTGGTTTTTTTGAGCAAGAAAGAGGGTGACGATTTCCTTTTCTGCCCCAAATGCAAAAAAATACAAAAATGTCCCGGCTGTTCAGCCCAATTAAAGATTAGCGGCAAAAAGGAGCAGGGGCTTTTTTTTCCGGTTTATTGTTCCCGCTGCGGTTTTAAGCGGGACATAATGGACGCCTGTCCCAAATGCAACTCTACTCTGAACAAAATAGAAGACACAAGTATCGCTTCTTTAGAAAGGAGCATCCGCCGGGAGATCGTCGAGACCGGCGTGATGACTTTTTTCGGCGGCCCGGGCCAGGCTGAAGCGCAGTTAGAAGAGATCGAGTCCAGCCGGATCGTAATTTCCACGCCTGCTCTCATCAATCCTTTTTTCAAAGGGATATTCGACGTCCTAATCTACATCGAGCCCTCGTCTATTTTCACCCGGGAATATTATGCCGCTGAAACCACTTTTTCCCTGGTATCGGAGCTCCGGGAACTGGTCAAAGAAAAAGGCAATATCGACATTTTCTCCACTTTTCATTTTCACTATGCGCTGCAGTTGGTTAATGATGAGACGGCCTTTTTCCAGAGAGAGTTGAAGTACCGACAGTGGTTCCTGCTGCCCCCCTTTGCTTACGTGTACAATATCGAAGTAAAAGCCGCGAACTTACGGAAATTAGCCGAAGAGATGAGAAAAATCAATAAAAAATTCAAAACCCAATTAGGTATTAAGAGGATTTATCTTTTTTCGCGGCAGCGGATCAGGGGAGCTTACCGTGGCATCATCGAGGCTCATACTTTCCCTCAACCATTGCAGGAGAGCCGCCTGCTCCAAAAGAAGAATATCGCTATCGAGCCGGTCATGATATGATTTTTTTCCGGCACTGAATGTTACATTCTTGGGTAACTGTTCAGTTTTGGAAAAAGAAAAATCCAAAGCTTTTGTAGGGGGGCTTTTCGCTTTTTTAAACAAAAGTTTTGTTC
>JAGLSW010000726.1 GCA_023135565.1 Candidatus Aminicenantota bacterium
GCTTATAGGGTGCCCGCGCCGCGGGGTTAGAAGATTTTGCCGGGGTTGAGCAAATTCTCCGGGTCGAAAGATTTTTTGACGCGCTTGAACAACTCCATCTCTACTTCGGTAAATTGATACTTCATAAAAGGCTTCTTAGCTGTGCCCACGCCATGCTCGCCGGTGATAGACCCCTGCATGGAGATCACATACTTAAAAATCTTATCTAATACGATGTCTACTTTGCGCATTTGCTCTTTATTCTCCGGGTCCACCATCAGGTTGGTGTGAATATTGCCATCGCCGAAATGCCCGAACAACACGATGTCTAAACCGTACTCCACCGCAAGACCATTAATAAACTCTACGGTTTGAGGAATCCGGGCAGTGGGCACCACGATGTCCTCGTTGACCTTCTTGGGCTGTAAACCGGCGATGGCCGGGGATATGCTGCGGCGAATGTTCCAGAGACTTTCCTGTTCTTCTTCAGTCTGAGCAGTTTGATAATCTAAAACAGCCGACTCTTTCACAATCCCCAGGAGCTTCTCCTTCCTGGCCTCTACATCGACTTTATTGCCGTCTAATTCGATCAAAACCGCTGCGTTAACGCCCTTTTCTAAAGGCAAACCCGAATAGTCATACACCATGCGCAGGGACGTGCGGTCCATAAACTCGAGAGCCGCGGGGTATACCCTACCCCGGATGATTTTATTTATAAATTCCGCCCCCTGCGGCAAAGATTGAAAATCCACCCGGAAAGTCACCCGGTGCTCAGGCAGCGGGATCAACCGCAAAATAATCTTCGAAATAACCGCCAGGGTGCCTTCCGAACCTACTAAGAGGGATTTCAAATCATACCCGGCTACATTCTTAATCACATGACCGCCGGTTTTTATCTTCTCACCATTCATTAAATAGGCTTCTAAACCGAGCACATAATTTGCCGTTACGCCGTATTTAAAACAGCGCAGCCCACCGGCATTCTCAGCCACATTGCCGCCGATAGTGGAGGTCTTTAAACTAGCCGGGTCAGGCGGATAAAAAAGCCCTTTTTTCTCTACCTCCTGCTGCAAGGCATAGGTGACCACCCCGGGTTCTACCTCAGCTAAAAAACTCTTCGTGTCGATGCGCAGTATGTTGTTCATCTTAGTAAAAACCATCACTATACCACGATTCACAGGCAGCGCTCCGCCGGAATAACCGACCCCGGCACCGCGGGGAGTGACCGGGATGCGATACTTATAAGCGGTTTCCAGGATGTTTTCGATATCTTCCTCGCTGCCGGGAAAAACAACCAACTGCGGCAGGAATTCATTCCCGGTGGCGTCGTAAGAGTAGGCGGTCAAGTACTCTTTCTCAGTAAAAACTTTTCCCCTGCCGATTTTTTTTTCTAATTCTTTGATTATTTTTTTTTCGATCATAGTCTCATTCTTAAAGAGAACATTATGCCATTACATGGCGGTA
>JAGLSW010000727.1 GCA_023135565.1 Candidatus Aminicenantota bacterium
GCAAACGGTGCCGGCGGCGGCTACGGGGAAAACCCGGGAGAAAAAGTCGCCGGGGTTGGCAGCGCTATAGAAAATTATATCATAGAAGGCGGCGGTTATTTTTTAAAAGCCAATTCCGGTATTTCTTTATTTTTAAACAAGGTTGAATTATCCGCTTTAAACGGCGTGGATTATGCTGAGTTGAATGCCATATTAAACAGCGCTGCGGACAATATGCAGGCGGCCTGTTCAACCTATGAGAATTTGATAAAGCTTGCCGAAATAACCCCTTACGATGAGGCTGTGACTGCCGCATTAAAAACCTTTAATTACAACGGTTTTTTAAAGGAAAAAAATTTAATCCCCGTTATTTTTAACGAAGTTGGGGAATATCTAAAAAGGGGCGATATTACAGGCGCTTTAAAAAAAATCCAGGAGAAATTCGACGAAATATCGACCCTGTTGGCGGCCATACGGGTCGAGGCGGCTGCCGGTAATTTACCGGGTACAGCGAGCCTGTGGGTATTAAACGGTAAATGCTGCCGGGCTTTATTATTCGGCCAATATATCGCGGAGGTTTTCGGTGAAATTAATAAATAAGAAAAACTGAAAACCCCGGAGGAGATTATGAAGGATTTTATTTTATTTTTTCGATTTGAATTAAAACGGTTTTTGTGTGTAAGAAGTCTAATTATACTTTTACTTATACTTTTATTAGCGCTGTATCTTGTTTATAATGGGGTTAACGGCAGCCAAAAAATGAAAACAAAAGTTCAGGAATTCAAAGAGGTCGAGTCCATCATCTTTAGTAAAATATTGAATTACCTGCATTACAGTTTTCAAGGATTCAGGGTGCTTTATGTACCCGGGGAAGCGGCCATATTTTTCGGCGGAGCAGGAATAATCCTCAGCTTAACCGCTGCCGTGGATTCGGTTACTAAATTAGGCATAAAAAACGATTGTAAAAGCGGGTTTATCTTCCGGGAATATAACTTTATTCCTCCCGGTTTTGCCGGGCTGATGATGCTGCTTTTCTCTATATTGGCCCTTTTTAACGGTTACGAAACCTTCCGGGACAAAGAGTACCTGAAATTCCTGGGCGGTTTTTTATCCTACAAAAAGATTTATTTCCAGTTAGCTTTAGTCAGGTTTATTTTATTGGTTCTCTCTTTTGTTTTAATATTCGCTCTTATGTTTGCCTGCTTATTTTTTAGAGACGTCACCCTGCCCGCGCAGGATGTTCAAATCCTGTTCATATATTTAGCGGTAACGATTCTACTGCTGCTGCTTTTCTTCCTTACCGGCACGATAACCGGCAGCATTCGCCCCAAAGCAGCCGCCGTAACAGCCACCATTGCCCTCTGGTTGATTGCCCTGTGGTTCATTCCCGGGGTTTTAAGCAAAATTATAAACAGGAGGGCGGAAAAGATCATATCGAGTTATAAAATCGAACTCGAAAAATTTCAAATTATGAACGACTTCGAGAAGAGAGCAGTCGAAGAAAATGATGAATTCAACCAAAAAAATATCAAAGGAGCACAGAAAGTAATAGAAAAATTTTATAATTTAGATTACAAAAAAATGGAAGCAGCGGAAGAAAAGCTAAAAAAAGACATTAGCGAAGTTATTAACTATTATCGCAGGTTATCTATTTTTTTTCCTACTACTTTCTACCACGCCCTCTGCCGGGAAGCAAGCAGCATGGGGTTCGATAATTTTATCGACTTTTATTCTTCCCTACAAGAAAATAAACGAAAATTCGTGCGTTTTTGGATCGACCGGGTCTATTACAACGATCCCAAAGTGCTGGTTAATTTTGTAAAAGAAAATGAGAATCTTTATTTTGCCCGCAGCCGCCTGCCCGGTAATTTTGCTGCCGGGCTGCTTGTCCTGCTGTTCTATATCGCTGTTTTAACGGGGGTCTCTTTCTGGTGTTATAAGAGGACTTTTTTTAAAATAGCGGCCCCTAAAAAGGCCCGCCCCCGGGAAGCGGATATAAAACTTAAAACCGGCCAGTTCAAGGTCTGGATAACCCGCCGGGAAACTTTCAAAAACCTTTTATACAGCCTGTTTTCAGGAGAAAACAAAAGGTATCGAAAAAAAGGGCACAGCCGGAAAATATTTATAGATGACGTGGATATAAGCGCCGCCAAATCCCCTGGGAAACCTATTTATCTCTGTCATACCCGGCACATCCCGGCGCGGATAAAAGTGGCGGATTTGGTCTCTTTTGTTTGCGGGATATGCGGCAAAGGGAAAAAGGCAGCCGGGGAATTTTATAAAGACCCGGAGATCGCCCTTGTAAAAAATGAAAAATTCTCTGAAATAAAAAAACGTCTGCAGGGTGAAATATTATTAAAGTTCCTGGATTTAAAAAAGAGTAAAATATACCTGTCAAATGAAGTAACGAT
>JAGLSW010000728.1 GCA_023135565.1 Candidatus Aminicenantota bacterium
CTTTACACGCTCTATGATTTGCTTCCAGGCGTCCCGGAGATGATGCTTGACCTCCAGGAGCCACGTTAGTTGGATAGATTGTCCCGGGATTAGATTGTCTACCTCACGGGCATCCGCGCAAACAAAATAAAGTACCGGCTTTCCCTCTACCCTGGTTTCTTTCTCCAGGGCGGCAATATCAACCGTTCCTTCCCCATGCAGCTTTGTGATCCACTTTTTTTCCCGTTTCGTTTTCTCAAATACTTCCCGAAGGATACCTTCCTGGCAATCGAGACAAACAATCACCGCGGGAATCTCCTTCCTAAAACACCATTTAGCAAGAATCCGTTCACCCATTGCCAGGCCACAGCCGATACTCAGGCCGGTAAAAACACTGCCGGCTTGTTTGGCCTTGTTAGCTGCCGCCTTTATCGGCGGCAGGTTTCCTCGTAATACCGGGGGGAAATACATTCCCAATACCAAAAAGGCCCAATAGAGGTGTCTCGTCACCCAGGGAGGGGCAAATTCCGTGAGTTCCTCCTGGTATGAGCGTTTGGGTGTTTTACCGAAGCCGGTCCGTTCAAACAAATACCACAGGGATGAGAATATGTTTCTTTTCATCTCCAGGCGCCTTATGTGAGCCAGGTTCCTCTCTGTGTCCGCCGGACTCAAGCCGCCTGCTTCAATTTGTTCCTTCAACAATCTCTGCGCTTTCGTGATTATGTATTGATTGTAAAAGTCGGATAACTGGGTAAGAAAGACGGCAAAGCCGAAGACGATCGATCCCCCAAGTCCTACTTTAGCATAAAGCCATTGTCCAAGCAGGAAGCAGAGATATAGAAACAATGTTTTAATTTTTTTTGGGGACAGTCAAGAATGCCACTATGCCACTAAGTTAAGGTTTGGTTATCGTGTGGCATATATTCCAAAGATTTCGATTTTTTGTCTATCTCTGCTTCATCCCCTTGCATAAACCTTATAAGCCAAAATGGGATAACCCTGTCAATTTGCGCTTGATTTTAAACGCTTAAAAGGAAATTCCCGACACTTTTTGGAAGTGAAAAAAGGTGAACAAGGGACAGGCGAAAATAGAAGTGATGATGGCTATTAGTATGCGATTTTGGATAAATTTATCCGATATTGGGGTATTTTAAAGGAAATAGGGGTAAGGAAATAGGGGCTGACGAAAACGGGCTATCAAACTTGTCCTAAAGAAAAGCGTATAACTCTATCCCATCACATCCGCAGTACCCGCGTCGCATATAGATAATTCCCTCCAATAAATGCCCGGGGGCGAATAAATTTACAATTACAACTCCTCTGAATGTCGGCAATAAATGAATGACACCCGATAGCCAACCCTTCTGAAATATTCCTGACACGAAAGCGAAACATATCTCCTATACCAAGCCTGCCATGATCACGAAAGACACCATCTAACAACTCAGGTGCAATAACTGCCTTCCCCTCTTTCTCTAAACCACCGCAAAGATAAACAAACTTACGATAACGATAAAAACTTTTCTTATCTATACGTTGGCCGGATGACTCTGATCGAGAAAAACTTCCGATTTTATCATCCAATATATAAAGTAAAGTTAATAATTTTTTTGAACGACCCGGATTTCTTCCCCGTAGACCAAGGCTGCACCAACGGTAGTCTTCCGGGCGTTCCACAATTCCCGCCCTTACCGGGTTAAGATCGATATAAGCGCTGCAAGCCAACTGCGTTTCGTCCTTATCCACAATCACCCCTTTAAACCGGTCACTCCATAAATAACCCTTGCGTTCGTATTTCTTATTATACCAGCGGCTGAAAGTCTGCTTTAATTCCTGAATAAAACACGAAATAGAACCCAGACGCCGGCGTAATCGTTCCACTCCTCCATCATCGTCCGGGATCAAATTTCCGTCCGAATCGACCGATCCAGCGGGTGGATCAGCGTCTTTCCCGAACATCGACCTGTAACGGTGATAAAGCTCCTTTTGCGACGCTTTCTCTCTGCTTCTAACTCCAAACCGGTAGCAAGAATGTGGAAATGATTTCCCATTATGCAAAATGCGTGAATAGCAACAAAAAAACCGGATGAGAAACGTTCCATCAGTTTCAGGAAATATTCTTTTTCTTCATCATGCAGGATGATTTCCGCACCTACTATGCGGGATATTAAATGAAAGGAACCCACTTCTTGTGAAACCCATGCTCTTCTTGGTCTTGGCATAACAAACCTCCGAATCTATATTAATTGTCAGGTATGTTATGTTTTCTCTCTTCCGGGACGTTTTTAAACGTCCTGTTCTGGACGACTTTTGCCGTCTTGTTTTTATTGTTGTAAGTATAATCTTTCTTCCCGACAGTAATAAATTTTAAGAGAATAGAAACAAAATGTCAAGAATAATTTTAAAAATTTTTATTTCTTCCTGACTTTTTGCCTGTCCCCATTTCTTTCCCAATACATATATGATCCAAGGCGCCTTACTTGTTTCATTAATCCATTTATATGGCTCATTCTCTTTTGCTAATGGTTTATAAGTTTTGATCTGATCAAAATTAGATTTCTTAAAGGTTACCTTATAATCCTCATCTGTCCAAATAATATCTTCTATTGGCCTTGCGTCTTCTATAGCTGTTGTTATTATTTTCACTTTTTCTCCACTTTTCGCATTTCTATTCTCAGGAAAATCCTTGGTAGAAAACGATGCCCATTCATTAACATATATCTCAGGTGTTGCGTCTAGCATTATTAGTCTTCCTTCTCGCTTCAGCAAATCCCGTAATCCTTTTAATATTTTAATCCTCCTTTCCACCCCTGGTATATTATCAAAAGTAAATACGGATAAGACAAGATCATACGCACTACATGAGAATTCGTTGGAATCACATTCTCCAATAATACGATAATCCCCTTCAGGATCTATTTCTTTTGCTTTGTTTATCATTTCCTTTGATATGTCAACTCCTGTGGTATTAAATCCAATTCTTTTAAGAAATCTAGTGGAACGCCCAGTACCACACCCAAAATCTATCGCTTTTCTTCCTTGTACATGTTCGAATATAATTTTTTGTAAGTCCCTATATGCTAAATAATACGTGCCAGGGAATTCTAGTTTTGCATAAGCTTCTGCTCGTTTTGTGTCCTCCCAAGAGTTATGAAACACCATAATTAGACCTCTTTTAAGAGTGCTTGTTTTTTATGCATGAACTTACGACTTAATATTTTTCATTTAATTAGTATATTCTTGTCTTTCGTATTCATTCAGCGAGAGATTTTCATTTACTCTGTGTTCGTTGAAACTGCAATTTTATCTAAAGCTTCTTTTGCATGTTTTCGTACTTCTAAGATTTCTTCAGGATCATTTACAATTGAACTTAAAATTTTATATGCCGCTGTCACACGTTTTTCGCCTACAATATAACAAAAAACTGATCTAAGGTGACTCCATTTTTCTTTATTCTTTAAGACTTCAAGCCACTCATTTATTAATACATCTTGATTGTATCCATAATACTCATAATTATTTTTTGTAATAAACAATTTATTTGAAAGGAAGTCGTTTATGTCTTCAGACCGGATATAATTAAGCAGAGCTTCAACAGGAAATTTTATACTAAAAGCACCTGCAGCTAATGCTAGGAATATAAGATAACTATCCCAATAATCATTATTTAAATTTGCCCAATCAATTTTTTCAGATAAGGCTTCAATTATTTTTCCTGCTTCTTGTCTAATACTCCCCTCAGTTTCAGCTAATATGTCAATTATATTGTTTTTGGTGATATTACTAATTGTTGATGTTAATATATTAAATAAAATAATTGTATCTTCATGTGTAAGTAAACCAGCAATAAATTCAGAAACCATATAATGAATAATCTTTTTGGATAGTGATGATTCATTTTTGTTTCTAATATCTACAATAATTTTATTTGCAACAAAATATTCCATAAATGAAGCATGTTCGAATTGGTATCTCTCTCTGATACGATCAAAGATAGATAAGAATGTTGCATCTTTCAAAATTTTTTCAAAGTTAACTTTTTCATCATCGAAAACATCCTTAATAATAGAGACAACTTGATCTTTCTCTATAATTTGTCTACTATTTGATGTTGAATACATACTTTCAACAGTATACATTCTAAAAGAACATTCACTCAATAAATTCTTTAATGATTTCGCATAGTCCTCGGAAAATTCTTTATATTCTTCAATAATGCATTTCTCATAGATTTTTGAGATATTAATATTTACTCTTGTAATAACTTCTTCAATTCTATTAACATCTATTTCAGAAATATTTTTTAATATTATGGGCTTTTTACAAAGTAACTTTAATTCATTGTTATTCTGAATGATTTCAAATAATTTTTTTAATCCTTTGTTATATAAATACTCTTTCATTTTTTCATCATTAAAAGGTTTGAGATATATTATGTCTAAATTTAGTTCTTTGGCAAACTCTCTAATTTCTATACTTCTTTTAATAAATTCAGTTCTAACTACAAAAATTATTTTTCCACCTTCCAATTTTCTTGTATATTCTTGTAATTTTGTAAAAATATTAGCTTCACCTGAAACATATGAAGCTTGATCCGTTCCATCAAAAATTAATAATAACTTATTCTTTCTTGAAAGGTATCGTAAGTCCTTCAATGAAATACCTTCTATTTCTTCGCGTTGTAAGGCACTCATTATCTCAGCGCTTATATTAAGAGACTCAATAATTGGTATCATGATTGGGACCATTTTAAAATGCCAACGTAAAAAACGCAGATATGAATTTGCCAATTTTCCAACAACAAAACGACATAGATATGTTTTTCCACTTCCCCAATCTCCCGCAATTATAAGTCCTTTGCCAGTCTTACACTGCATCCATTTGTTAATATATTCATAAACATCCTCAATATCCTTTGCAATTATATCTTCAAAATCATCTATCCATTCAGCCTCCAATTTTATAGCTTCCAAAGGTATAATATCTAATGGAGTAGATTTTGAGTAAGTTTCTAACAATGGTTTAATCAGTTTACGGTATCTACCTCCAATAAATTTATATACTTTCCTAATGTTTGCTATAAAAATTATAAAAACGAACCATCCAAAATTCCCTACAATTCCAGTTATTAACCATTGTATGAATTCATTCTTAAACACGATTAAGTTCTCCTTATATAAAATAGTAAATAATAGTTATCAAAGGAGAAGACGTACCTTCTCCGCTGGACTGACTTTCCTACGACTCTTACTCATGAATTTCCTCCTATTTTTTAAGTTATTATACTAACACTTATTGAAGAAATTTCCAATTCCGTCTGAAGCATTACATTTCAAATTCAGTGCGGATAATTATATTTATATTATTACTTGTTCCCTGTAATAACAAGAGCTTCACGATTTAATTTACATTGATACTGATCGTTAAATATTTTAACACGTAATCCCAAAATTTCTCTTACACTATTTAAAATTAAAGTCTTAGTTTTCGGATCATTTATATCACCTATTTTTTCTAAACAATACATATAATAGACATATTCAGCACACTTTCCCAAAACCTGATTTTGATTCTTTGCATGAAATACAAAATCATCTCTTATTTTCATAGATCTAATATTTTTAAATCCTATTCCAGTTAATAAGTTTTTTGTTTCTGTTTCGTCAAAGTGTGTAAAATTATGCCCTGTCGACGAAAATTGATCGACGACATTTTTAAAATATTTCACCATACTGCTTTCATTACTAAAGTCATGTAGGACAAATTTTCCGTTTTTCTTCAATACTCTGTACGCTTCCTTATATGCGTCTATTCTTCGGTTAATTGGTAAGTGATGCGCCCCATAAGCAAACAGTATGCCATTTAGCGATTTGTATCTAATGCAATGAAGATTGTCGGCAGACTGCCATGTAGTCGGATACTTATCTTTAATAGTTATTTCAACCATATAACTTGAAATATCATTTGTAATTATGGTTCCTTTATAGTTTAATAATTTTGCTAATCTTGCAATATACGCATTCCCGCCAAAAACATCAAGTATAACATAATTTTCATCGTTGCAGGAAAGCATAGCCAGAAGCGAACGGACACCTTCCTCTCTTGCATATGGGTGATCGATTACAGAAGTCAGATAGCTCTCTCCTCTTCCTTTTATACTAAAATCATTAGTTGTCGGGTAACAGGGGGGGGTAATATCTGTTATACATCTCTTGTAAAGAGCTAAGTGGTTTTTTAAAAAATTTTCTTTAATAAGAGAAACAAGATATGTATCATAGACACGTTGCGATTTTTGATTTATATTTTTCTTCATATTTTCTTATTTCTCTTTAGTATAGATAAAAATCACGAGTAAATCCTTCTATTCATTTATTAAATTATTATGAACAATGATCTGTTTTCATTATAATATAAAATGATTTCTATATTTCAAAAAAAATCAAATGACTTTAAAACTGTATTGACTCACCGTGAACTGGACAACCGCGTTTAAAGTGGACCCTATTGTCAAGACAGAAATTAACTAAAGTTAAGCTTCTTCTGCTTATATAATAATGAATAGGCTACCGCTACTGCGTATGCCTGGCTAAATGAGGATTTGATTCCTGCTTAATTTCAACTCAATATCAGTTCCTTATTTCCACTGCTTCTTCGATTCTTTTTCATCACATGAAATCTAAAACTTATATATAACACAGAAAAAAATAAAATTCAATGGAAAAACAAAAAATTTTTTTACTAAACTGCTGTCAATAGGCGTATAACTTTACGAATCCAAAATAAACTTTTTTCATATTGTATATATAATATATAATAATATGTGCGGCCAATTTTGTGGAAAAATCAAGAAAACCCTTATCTGACAAGGTTTTACAGCCAAATTTTTTGTGGAAAACAATGTGGAAAGATTGTGGAAGGAATATGCACCACGTGGAAAACTTTAAACCATTAGTCATTGCTTCTCTGATGCCTCCACCAGCTGGTTAAAATCCTTTAACCGGTAACTGCAACCATCTATATTAAAAATATGGGCTTTATGGAATAACCTGTCAAGAATGGCTGTGGTGGCCATCTCGTCGGATGAAAATATTTCCACCCACTCCTTGACCGATCGGTTACTCGTGATGATGGTACTGCCTTTCATATAACGGGCTGAGATAAACTGGAAAAACAAATGAGCCTCATGGCGATCAAGACTCTGGTAGCCAAGTTCATCCAACACCACCAACGAATTCTTCACATAGGCTCGACCTCGCTGTTTGGCTACCGGGGTGTCGGCTCTCTTCTTTAATTGCTGAAGCAGTTCCTCTACCGTGTAGTAAATCATGCTGTAACCCAAATAAATGGCGCGAATCCCAAACCCTCAACAGCTGTTATTTTAGGAGATTTTTTTTCTGCGCCAGAAAAATAAGAAAGGTACGCCAATTGTAATAAAGGCAAGATCCACCAATGATTTTTCCCATTCGTAGATGACCCTTAATATAACCAAACACAAAATTCCTGCAATATAAATTGCAGGCAATAAGGGGTACAACGGAACCTTAAAGGCATTTGTATCATTTTCCCGGTTGCGTAGTTTGAAAAGTGAAGCTGTTGTAAGCACATAAAAAATAAGTATGGCAAATACCATCCCGGAAGCGATTGTTTCAAATTGCCCACGTACAAGCAAAATCACAGCTGCCCAAACACAGTGTGCTAATATAGCATTTGAAGGCGTTTTATATGTGGGATGAATATAACCAAACCAGTTAGAAAACAAACCATCTTTGGCCATGGCATAGTAAACTCGGGGTGCTGTCATTATTGTTCCGTTCATACTTCCCATTGCTGAAATTACAACAAGAACCGCTATAAATGCAGCCCCGTTTGGGCCGATTAATTTTATTGCTACATCGGATGCCACAATGTCACTGTTTCGAAATCCCTCTAAGCCAAGTGTTTTGTAATAAATATAATTTGTAGATATATACAACACTAAAATAATGGACATTCCCACTATCATGCTTAAAGGTATAATTTTTCGGGGCTTTTTCATCTCACCTGCTGGGTAACCAACACGATCCCAACCGGTATAATTAAAAATTATCAGCATAATAGCAGCAACAGTATTACCTACCATTCCTAAATTTGATGTGACAGGAAGAGAATCATGGATTGTTTGATTATTATGGTCAAAAAAAATAAATCCTATGGCAATAAGAAAAAATAGCCCGGCAACTTTTACAATGGTTGAAATTTTTTGAAAGTAACTTGCATTTTGGATACCAGTATAATTTAGAATTCCAAGAACGCCTATCGCAAGAAGAGCAATTAAGGTGCGGCCCAATGCGCTTAAAGGAACAAGAAAACCAAAATAATTCGCTGTGATAATTGCTAGCCCTGCAACCGAACTTGTCCTGATTATAAATAATTGAGCACAGCCGAAAATAAATCCTACTGAAGGCCCGAAAGTACGGCTTAGATAGATATATTCTCCACCTGTGTTAGGCAAGCGGGTTCCAAGTTCAGCATAGATAAGGCTACCTATAAATACAAAAGCACCAACAAGCAGCCATAAAATGATTATATCAAAAAACGATTCACAATATCCTGCAATTATTTGGGGGGTTGAGTAAATACCGGCTCCGATTGTAATTCCGATTAATATTGCTACACCGTCAAAAAGCCCCAACACTTTACGAAGTGTTAGAGAATCCTTTTCAGGTTTAAGGTTTTTACTCTTTATATTTTGGCTATCATTGACTTTACCATCAATTTTCAGGGTAGTATTTCTTTTTAAAATCTTCATGCTTTTCCTTTGCTGATGCTAAAACACGCTTGAATTCGGAGTTTTATCTTACCAGATCAAGACCCATGAGATCCATGGGTGGTGCATTACTTTGTTTCTTTGTTAGTCATGATTCTGGTGTTAATTCTTGATCCCAACACGCCATTTATTTAATCGCAGTCGTCCAACCAGGAAACATAAATATAGAAACAATGTTTTCACGATTAACCAAGTTATCAGGTGTTTTGTATTGGTTCAGCGTGAAATGAAGAAATTCCCTACGCTTTTTGGTTATTAGCTTGCCTACGGCAAGGTTGCATTTTTTAAAAGCATCGGGGCAGTTCAGGTTATACGTAAAAACTGAGTAATGAAAGTAGGAGGGGAATTTATTAACTCCCCGGGACATATAACCGTCACAGCCCAACCGATTATCCCGACAGTTTGGGCACCAACAGAGCCCGCTTCCGTTTTACCGACTACCGATATTATAATTATAACTGATGTGACCATTTTTGTCAAGTGTGCAAATTTTTTCAAGACTCACGCTGCCTGCCGTATTTTTCTTCTTTGCTCACGAACAGTAGCAAGCTTCGCTCCCGCTTAGCCAGTATCTGCTTTGCCTATCCCTCAAGTTTATCTTTTAGGGGGATGTAGCCGATAGCACTGCGTAAACGAACAATATTAGGAACAAACGGAACAAACGGGGTGGCGTCTCGACATTAGACATTAAATATCGTCGCAAACGTTTTTTATTTTTCAACTACTGAACTTAACTTCTCAAACTTCTCGAATGCTTGAATAAAATAACAGACCTCCATAGAAACTATTGATTCATTGCAAGCTACCGCCCTTAGGGTCTGAGTGGATTTTCACTCACCCTTACTGCCACGGCTGGTTTGATTTGTCTAATACATTTAAGCATTACCTGTCGTCCAATTTCATCTTCAAGTGAGGCTTTCAGCATTTACTCTTTTTCATTTTTCCGGTTTCAGAAAAGAAGTCTATCATACCAGGAAAAAAAATTCAACCTTTGAATGAAAAAATAAATTCCCCAGGGCGTTTCGTTCAAATGTTCAGGTAGTACGCACTCCCTGTGTTTTATAGCCGCTCGATTTCCTCTTTTAAATATTGCACCAAACAAAAATATCTGAGTACCATATCAATTTCTCCGGGAACCGGGGTAAAGTCCCCGCGGACGGGGTTAATATGACCCAGTACCGGGTAAAAATGACCGGGAACAGAGTGAAAACCTCCGAGTACCGGTTCCGAATAAAATTATTTATTTTTTGCTATACCTAACTCCGTTCCTGCCTCCGGCGTGAACAGCATCTGACAAACTGGCTTTCGTACCCTCCGCGTACTCTGTGGCTAATTTCTTTTGCTTCGTGCCCTTGTATATTAGAAATTTAGATTAAACTTGTTTAATCTAAGGACCTAGGCGGCAGCGGCCGGAAGCTGAGAAGCTATGCTAAAAGCTAATATTAAATTGGCATTAACAGGTAAAACCATCAATTTTGTGATCGCTAACCAGTAAAGGCGGTAGCCTATTCACTTCCAAATAACAATATAAGATGGGCAAAAAGTTTGTTGACAAATGAACTATTCGGGATTAATTGAAAGACAAGGGTTGGAAAAAAAATCTTTTTTTTGTATATTTAACCTTTCAGATGAGAAGGATCGTGCCCTGGTCTTCGAGACCGTCACGAAGTTTCTTCCTTCCGTCAGGTTAAAGTCGAGGAATAACTTGAGGGCAAAGACCCCGCATACAAGGCTGCATATTTCCTGACAAACCTTAAATTACGAATTTTAACAAAAGGAGGCAAAATGAATAATTTTTATCTTGGCGGCGACGCCAGCAAAGGCTACAGCGATTTCATAATCTTAGACCAGCTTAAACGGACAGCGGAAAAAAATTTCCAGTTGGACGACACCCACACTGGCCACCAACGCTTACGCCAAATCCTTAGCGCATTTGCAACGAAGCATGAAAATGCCCTTTTATATGCCGGATTTGAGAGCACAGGAGGCTACGAGGGTAACTTTCTAAACATGTTGAAGCAGCAGAAAGATAATTTGAACATTAACGTAGCCCTGCTCAACCCCCTGGGAGTGAAACGCGGCATGGAGGCCGACCTGACCCGAAACAAAACCGATAAAATAAGCGCCCGGGCCGTGGCCGAATATCTTATCGATCACCCCAAAAAAATTGTTTATAACCGGGATGATAACATAGCCAGCTTAAGAAGGGGATGGCAATTTATTAATATGCTTTCAAAACAGAAAGCCAGCTTGCTGAATCAGTTTGAGTCCGCGTTGTATAATACCCATCCCGATCTGCTGATCTATTGTAAAGATGGTGTACCTGATTGGATATTGAATCTCGTTCATAAGTATCCATGTGCGGCAAAACTGGCCGGGGCCTCATGGCAGGAAATTGACTGCATCCCATACATTAAGCCCAAACGCGCCAAAGAACTGGTCGAAAACTCCCGGCAAAGCGTCGGGGCCTATCAGGACGAGGCAGCACAATGGCTCATCAAAAATCTTGCTGAACATATCTTTTACTTAAGCGCAATGATAAAAAATCAGGTTAAGACTATCAAGCGTTTGTGCTCCTTTGAGGAAGAAATAAAAATTCTTACATCTTTTAAAGGTATCGCTGAATTCAGCGCAATTGGGCTAATGTTGGTTATAGACGATATCAATCGGTTTGCGGGAAGCAAAAAATTGTGCTCTTTCATCGGCGTACACCCGGTTTACAAGACAAGCGGAGACGGCTCCGGAGGCTATCACATGAGCAAAAAGGGAAGCAAGCAAGCACGGCGTCTACTGTTTAATGTGGCTATGAGCGCTATTGCCCACAATGATATGATTAAAGAGCTATATCAAAACTATTTAGCAAGAGGAAAACCCAAAATGTCGGCTATCGGTATTATTATGCACAAAATCTTACGTATCATTTACGGTATGCTGAAGAACAAGAAAGAATACGATCCAAAAATCGATGAAGCTAATCGCAAAAAATTTGGGGACAAAAGTAACAAAACCGGAACCGATAAAAACCGACGATACCAGAAAATTGATGAGATGGCTCCTATCTCAAAAAGGCAAACAAAAAAAAGAAAGGACGCTGTAGAAAGCAGAATTAAAAACGAAAAAGAGGAGGAAAAAAATACCCCACATCTTCACCACCCAGATCAGGGAAAAAAGCAGGAGCAGGAGGAGTCTCAAAATGATAATAATCATTGAGAACGAGATCATCGCTCCTACTCAAGAGTAATATAATAGAAAAAAGTTTTTTTTTCAAGATTTGAAAAGAGATTTTTTTCATTTTTTTCTGTTTCCCTCTTGACATTGGTCGGAATAACTTCGTGGTAAAAAAAGCTGATCACCGACAATTAAAACTCCCTCCTGACGTCAATTAGAATCCCCGGCCACACCTGCCGGGAAACCACCGATCCCGGTCACCGGGAAACCGAAAAAAGATAGCCCCCGCTGCCGCACAACCACCATCATCGAATTTGCGATTTTATAATTTTCTTCGACTCTATCGCTCATTTACTGCTCCTTACTTCCTGTTCATAGGTTATTTCCAAAAGAACCGTCAACTTAAGAGGGATCATTTCCCAGGGTTAACTAAATTCTTCTTCATCATATTGATCTATATATTCCCACAGCCCATTCTGATGAAGCCAAATCGGGTCGGCATTTATGCGGATGAATTCATCTACATCCATTCCATCGATTGTCTCAGGGCGCTTCACTCTCTTTTGTTTCCCATTCATGAAAACAGTCATATACTTTTTCTGCCGTTCTTTCTTCGCTCTCTTTTGAGCGGGGGTAAGTTTTTTCTTTTGTTTTGCCATATATATTCCTTGATTAGAGCTTGAGGGAGCAAGCTATACTTGCCTCCGGCGGCCCTGCAATA
>JAGLSW010000729.1 GCA_023135565.1 Candidatus Aminicenantota bacterium
GGCAGGGCCGCCGGAGGCAAAGTAAAATCGAGCATTATTAGGGGACAATTAGGGGACAGGCTATTAGGGGACAGGCTAAAAAAATCACTAACAGCGGGCAAATTTCCGGTTGACAAAACAGGAAAAATATTCTATAACCTTTTTAGGCAGGTAAAATGAAGACTAAAAGAGAATGCAAAAGAGTACACGCATCGAGGAGGAAATAATCATGCCTTCTGTTACGATTGTAGGAAAAGAAGAAACATTTAGAGAATTTGGACTTCAGGGCATCCGGGAGATCGACTTAGAGTCCTTTATAAATCGTTTAAAAACAAAATTCGAGCAAGAATACTATGACTGTGAGGATGTTGGACAGGCAATCCTGGAGGGTTTGCGGGATGTGAGAAACGGTAGGGTCGATGATAGACCCTGGCGACAGGTGTTGGATGAGATATGAAATCATTTTCACACATTCCTTTAAACGCCAACTCAAAAAATTAAAGAAAAGGTCCCCAAAAATAAAAAATGACCTGGAATACCTTTTAACCGGCTTTGAAAAAGGTGAACTGCCGGGCGACCCCATCCCGGGATGATACAACAAAGTTTTCAAAGTACGCTGTGCTTCCTCCAACATGAAAAAAGGTAAAAGCGGCGGTTATAGAGTTATTTTTTATTTGCAGGATCGAGATAACAAGGTTTATTTATTAAATATTTACTCGAAAGCCAGCCGGGAAAATATAGCGGTTAATGAGATATTGGAAGTTTTGAAAGAACTGGATCTAAAGCTCAAATAAATTCTTATTCCCGGTTAGGGAAACTTTAGGGGACAAGGGAAACTTTAGGGGACATTAGGGGACAGGCTAAAAAAATTCCCACTATCATATTGTCGTGAAATTTTATTGCTTCTTGAAATTTTTTTAAAAGTATGATACTTTATTTGCAGGAGGTTAGCCATGACCGGTACATTGCAAGAAGCAGAAAAATTATTATCTATAATGACACCGTCGGAGAAAGCCCAGGTGCTGCAATGGGTGGCCCGTGACCTGGGAGATGCGTTCCCGGGGATCGAGAACAACCCCGGTGTTTGCGGCGGAGAACCGTGCATTGTGCGGACGCGAATCCCGGTCTGGATTTTGGTACAAGGTAGGCGGTTAGGAAAAAGCGAAGCAGACCTGCTGCAAGCTTACCCTACGCTGCGGGCGGAAGATTTGATCAATGCCTGGGCTTATGCGCGTTCGCATATGGATGAGATCGAGCGGCAAATTCGCGAGAACGAGGCAGCCTGATAATGGCTCGACTTTACAGCAATGAAAATTTCCCCATACCGGTTGTTGAAGAATTGCGCAGCTTAGGCCACGATGTATTAACTATACAAGAAACGGGAAAGAGTGGACAATCATTTCCGGATGAAGCCGTACTGGAGTTTGCTATTGAAGAAAAGAGAGCCGTATTAACGCTTAATCGTAAACATTTCATCAGTTTACACAAAGAGCGGCCAAAACATACAGGTATTATAGTTTGTTCTTTCGACCCTGATTTTATCAGCCAGGCCCAGAGAATTCATACTGCCATCGAGACACAATCCCAGCTTTTAGGTCAACTTATTCGTGTGAATCGTCCTCCAGGTGGTGGAAAAAAAATTAGCCCTTTATAGGCTCCCCGCGCCGCGGGGCTTCGTGGTAAAAATAGCCCATAGTAATCTTAACACATAAAGCAGCACCACAAACAAACAAAAATAAGGAAACAAATAACCGAAACGAACAAATAAGGTTTTGCCTTTTATGTATTTGAATTCGGCGATAAAGGCGTCTTCCACGCCCCACTTAGAACGGTGCGTGATCCTGCCGGTGGGCGTTACCAGCGCGGATATGCCGGTGGAAGTAGAACGCAGCATATACCTGCGATTCTCTACGCTGCGAAAAAGCGCCATGGATAGTATCTGCCGCGGCCCGGCTGTATCCCCTTCCCATAAATCATTGGAAATGGTCACCATAAGTTCGCTGCCTTTCGCCGTAAAATCCCTGATCAGTTGGGGGAATATCACTTCATAACAAATGGGCAGCGATACGGAATGTCCGTCTATTTCTACATTAAACACACTCTTACCGAAAGTATAATCACCGATTTCATTGGTGATATTCTTGACGAAAAAAAGCATCTTGCGCAACGGCACATATTCTCCAAAAGGAGTCAAGTGCACTTTGTAGTATCTCTCAACTTTATCTTTCTTAAAAAGAAAGGCTGTATTGTAAAACTCATCCTTGCCTTTAAAATCATTAAAACCGGCAATGATGGGCACATGCCCGGTCACAAAATCCTTGAATTTTTTAAAATAAAAAGGGGTCTGCATAGGCAGTATCGGCACCGTGTATTCAGGCCAGACGACAAATTCCGCCCCTTTTCCGGCTAATTCTTTTGATTGGGCAAACAACCTGTCCAACCGTCTCCGCACTTCGGAACTGTACATAACATTATTGCCGGCATTGGGCTGGATGATCCCGGCCTTGTGGATAGGCAGCGGCGCGGTTTTGAATTCGGCATTCCTGTACAGAGAATAACCTATGGTGTAGATCGAGAAAAAACTGATCAAAATGGCAAGCAGGACTCTCCCGCGTCTCTCCCTATCCCGCAGCAGCAAATAAAACAAAATGTTGAGATAAATCACCAAAAAGGTAATAAGATGAACACCACCGAATTCTGCCGCCTGGATAAAAAAGAGGTTGTTGTGCTGCGAATAGCCGGTAATGCACCAGGGGAACCCGCTGAGCACGTGCTCCACGATCAGGTCTTTGGCAACCCAGATAAAGGGAATCAGAAATATCGCGGCGTTTTTGCCTCCGGCGGCCAGGGGGGCTTTTTTGAAAAATCGCCCCCCTGAACCCCCCAAAAAACTTTTAATAAGTCGCTTCGCGACAGTTTTTGGTGTGTTTTTTAGAACCGGGGACGGTACGTCTGTCGCTGCGCTGCTTAACACTTTTCTTATCAAAATACCGGCCAGCCCGGTAAACAAGGAAAGAAAGGCCGCCAGCACCACGAGTCCGGTTAAACTGAGCGCCCTGCCCATGTTCCCATACCGGGCCATAATACCGGGAATCCAGTACAAAATAATAAGATAAGAAAAAAAAGAAAAACTAAAAAAAAACAAAAACGCCCGTTTTATTTTTTCTCTTTCCAACACATAAAGCAGCGGTACGAGAAAAAAGAACGAAGTAAAAAAAAGATTAAACCGCGGAAAGGATATCCCATGAAGCAGCGCGGCACATAACACAGCTAAAAGGATTTTTAATTTTGGGGCTAACCTGATATTTTGACTGCGAATTTCTTTTTCTCCATTTTTTCGAGCTTGACTTTTTCCCGGTCGGCGGCGGCTTTGCTGCCAAAATTCCCGACTCTTACCCGGTACAATTTCTTTTTGCCACCTAAAGTAGAAATAATCTCCGTCTGGTATCCCATTTTCCGGAACTTCTCGGAATAATTTTTGGCATTGGTAAAATTCGAAAATGCACCCACCTGGACAGAATAATAAGACCGGCGCTTTACGGTTCTTCCTTTTATTGGCGCACTCTTTTTGCCGCTGCGCTTTTTAACCGGCTGCCGGTGCAGTTTCATCTCCTCATCTATAGAGGGTTTCTTTTCTACACGGGAGGTTTTCTTTTCCGCCCGGGAGGGCTTCTTTTCTACCTGCCTTATCGGTGTTGTCTTTCTTTTAGCCGGGGTTTCTTTATCATCGTAGAACTTAATCTCCCTGGTTTTTTCCCCGGTCTCAGTCAATTGGGCCTGCATGTCCTGCGCCTCTACGGAAGATTTGCCGGCC
Source organism: Candidatus Aminicenantota bacterium (assembly GCA_023135565.1). Classification (GTDB taxonomy): domain Bacteria; phylum Acidobacteriota; class Aminicenantia; order UBA2199; family UBA2199; genus JAGLQA01. The sequence goes on from JAGLSW010000729.1 coordinate 3,794, forward strand.
TGGTAACCGAGGTAGAAAAGAAACATGCCGATGACGATCACTCCTACTAATAGAATCACTATGTGAAGAAGGGTAACTTTTATTTCTAAGTAGGATCTCTCCAGGTTACTCATTTTTACTTTTTAAACAGGCCGCTCACCAAGTCGATAGGCAGTGGAAATATCACTGTAGAGGAGTTCTCGGCGGAAATGTCTATCAGCGTCTGCATATACCTGAGTTGAATGGTAGTGGGGTTTTTAGACATGGTTTCCGCTGCTTGCAGGAGTTTACCCGAAGCCTGCAATTCACCGTCGGCATGGATGATCTTGGCCCTTCTTTCCCTTTCTGCTTCGGCCTGTTTAGCCATGGCCCGCTGCATCTCCTGGGGTAAATCCACATACTTGATCTCAACCATGGAAACCTTCACGCCCCAGGGGTCTGTATGCTCGTCGATTATGGACTGCAATTTAGAATTTAATTTCTCCCTTTCGGATAATAATTCGTCGAGCTCGCATTGGCCCAAGACGGACCGCAGGGTGGTCTGGGAAAGTTGGGAAGTGGCATATTGATAATCCTGCACTTCAAGGATGGCTTTCTTGGGATCCAGCACCCGGTAGTAAACCACGGCGTTCACTTTGACGGAAACATTGTCCTTGGTGATGACATCCTGGGGCGGTACATCGAGAACAATAGTCCTGAGACTCACTTTCACCATTTTATCTATGGGGTAAAATACGAATATCAAACCCGGACCTTTGGGTGTGCCCAGGATTCTTCCCAACCTGAAAATGACGCCTCTTTCATATTCTTTTAATACCTTAATCCAATTAATAATAAGAAACAAAACAATGATAGCTACAACTATAACCGGTTGCATAACAGCCATTTTATACCTCCTTTTTAAGCCTTGCTTTCAAGGCTGATAGTTAATGTTAAATCTTTTATAGATTCGACTTTTATTTTAGAATCTTTGGGAATATTCCCGGCAGTGGAGAGGGCATTCCACCACTCGCCGTGAACAAAAACCTTACCGGAAACGGTAGTGACATCGGTTTTTGCCACTCCTATTTCCCCGATTATTCCTTCCCGGCCGGTTTCGACCTTCGTTCGCAGCGATTGATAAACTTTATAAGTTAAAAACAGGAATATTAAACCGAAACATAAAGCTAAAGTAATTACAAAATGCATGGCAGGCCTCATTTCCGGCACAGGCGAGTCGATCAACATGATGGAACCTAAAATGAAAGAGAGAACACCCCCTATGCCGAACACCCCGAAACCGGGGATTTTTATTTCCGCTATAAAAAATCCGATAGACAGCAGGATCAACAATAATCCTACATAATTTATAGGCAGTACCTGGAACGCTAAAAAAGCGAGCAGCAGGCAAATTCCGCCCAACACCCCGGGTATGATGATGCCCGGGTGGGTAAATTCTAAATATAAACCGAGTAAACCGAAGATCAACAGGAAGTAGGCCAGGTTGGGATTGGTAATGGTTTTTAGAAATTTCTGCCTGGCGCTCAACTCTAAAGTAACGATTCTTTCCCTGGCCAGTTTCAAAATGAACTTTTCGCCGTTGACATTGGTCACTTCTTTGCCTTCCAATTGTTCCAGCAAGTCGTTGATATCTTCGGCTATATATTCGATCAGGTTATCTTTCAGGCATTTTTCCGCTGTATAGGATTCCGCGTCGGTGACTGCTTTTGCGGCCAATTCGACGTTGCGTTTCCTGCTTTTAGCCAGGGATTTTATATAAGAAGTAGCATCGTTGAAGATCTTCTTTTTCATAGTGCCTTCGATCTTTTGGCCGGTGACCGCAACCGGCGAAGCGGCACCCGTGCTGGTGCCTGGAGACATAGCAGCTATATCCGACGCAATAGTGATAAAAAATCCGGCTGAAGCCGCCCTGGCGCCTTTGGGCGATACGTAGACCGCCACGGGGACCGGGGAACTAAGAATCTCTTTGATAATAGTACGCATGGAAGTATCGAAACCGCCGGGAGTATCCATCTCGATAATGACTAATTTGGCGTCTCCCGCCGCTTTGATTTTTTTAAAGGAATCCACCACGAACTCTTCGGTGATGGTTTCGATAGGGCCTTTGATCTCGAACTTATAAATTTCAGCGCTCAAGAGGAGCGGGCAAAGCAGCAAAAAAAACAACACATATTTTTTAATTCTCATCTTCATTCTCCTATTATAGTTTATACGGGAATAAAATGCAACCGGTTTTTTTATTTGTCAAAGACCGCTTTGAAATCTTTTTTTATGCTGACCATTGTCCAATCCTGCTCCTTTGCCAACTGCAGCCACTGCTCCTTTGTGGCAGCGTCGGGGTAGTCGTACTCACGCTCACTGTCGTCATGGTCTAATAACAGGGATAAGTGACGATACCTTTGCGAATAAGCGGTTTTCAGCATACCGAAGTCGCCGTCCGAATTCCCGAAAGCAAGAACCGGTTTTTTGCCGATATAATGGAAAATATTGATCGATTTGCCTTCTTTTACGTCCGACGGGGTTAAAAAGTATCCCTGTCGTAAATAGACCGGCCCATTATCGGTATACTGCACTTCCAGCCCTATAAAAGAACCGATCAACCGGCTGCACTCAAAAGATAATTCTTTTTCACAAACTGCCCTGACCATGGCCTGCTCCGAACCGGAAACGATGTAAACCGTAAATTTGTTGGCTTCCAGGTATTTGATGAGCTGCAGCATGGGGGCATAGAATAACTTCCCGTAAGGAACTTTGAAACGCGGGTGCTGCCGCGTAGATATAAAATCCTGCACATGTTTGTAGTAGTTCTCCTGGGAATAGCCCTGGAAAGCAGTTTCCAGGACCATCAAAAAATATTTGTCTAAGAATTTTTCGTCACCCCGGTAAGCTGCTTTATAAGGTTGAATCTCCCGGAAGGCCGGGTAATTTTCCGCCACCCATTTGAGACGCTCGGCAGCAATGACGGTATCGAGATACCCGGGTTTTTCGCACATAATGGTGCCGTCCATATCGAAGGTGGCGATGCGGTCCTGCGGCGGCACAAAAGATTTGCTGTCGGGATCGCAAACAGTATTTACAAAAGAAATAATCTTATTTTTCACCTGTCCTTCCTGCCACTGGTCTAAAGGGGCCGCGCCCTGCGTGACGGGATGATTCGTGAAAACAACACACTGCAAAAACAACAAACAAACCAATACCGAGAAAATTTTCTTACACTGTAAGCTCATAAGGTCCTCCTAATAAACCGATATTCCAGGCTGATAAATCCAACCTGCTTATAATTTACCGGATTAAGAAAAAAAAAGCAACCCCTTGCCAGCTTCAGCCTCCGGCGGCCCTGCCGGGGGCCAAACTTTTGTAAAAGTTTGCACAAAACTTTTGATAAGTTAGAATCAAAATCGCTCACACGCTGCCCCCGCCGGAGG
>JAGLSW010000073.1 GCA_023135565.1 Candidatus Aminicenantota bacterium
AGTTTGATCAAAACTTTTGATTAGCGAAACGTTTATGCCCTTGCTAAACGTTTGGTGGTTTGCCCAGATGTTAGGCTTATCAAAAGTTTTGCGGGGGTCCAGGGGGCAGTTTTTCAAAAGCGCCCCCTGGTCGCCGAAGGCAGCAGCAGGGAGAGTAAGTCGGTTACTATAAGTTATAACAGTGAGTTTCCCATGGTGACGCTTTTTGAAGGGGAATATTTAGAAGGCGTCGTATTGACTGAGATCAGGAGCGACATCCAGGCAGGGCCGGTGATAGTCAAAACCAGCCGGGATTTTTATGATGAATCCGGGGTCTATGTGATTATTCCTTATGGCACGAAAATAACCGGCAGGAGTCAGGCAATCGACTACCAGGGCCAGCAGAGGTTGTATATCTGGTTTGAGCGGCTGATTTTGCCGGTAAGAACAGTCGGTGAAAGAAGAGCCGCTATCCGATTGCCTGCCGCGGGGATGGCTCTCGACAGCCGGGGTACGGCGGGTTTAGTATCGAAAGTGAACCGGCATTTCTGGCTTCAGTATGGTTCGGCGATCCTGCTGGGGGTGTTGGACGGTTTGACCGGGTTGGCGCAGCGCCGGGCGGGGAATGGTTCGTTATCCGTGATGGTAGACGGCAGCGGGCAGAATCTTTCCCAGGTGAATGCGTCGCGATTCAGCAGGTACAGCAGCATCATGCCCACAGTTACCGTGAATCCCGGGACAAAAGTCAAAGTATACATGGCCTGTGATATACATATAACCGCTTATGATTTAAAAGAGAACAGGTCATATGCAGCGGCTATAAAAGGAGGTAATCGTGAATAAAAAGAAGACCGGATCAATAAAAGTTTTGTGGGGGAATTTTCTACGAATTAAGGTGGGAAATTGGGATAGACGCACTGCGTCATCCGCATTGGGGCAATTTTTCAAAAACGCCCCCTGGTCGCCGAAGGCAAGTTTGTTCAAAGTTTTTTTATTGATTTTTCTAATCTCGGTATGTTTGCCGGCAGGGACTGAGAAGTCCGTTAAAGAAATGAGTTATGAAGAGGCGGTTAAAAAGTACCGGGAGTTGAACGATGTAAGGAAGTTTTTAGAGACTGAGACCCCGGCGCTTTATCCCTGGTCGATGAACGAGTTTTTTGATTCAGCCATATATGAGAAGCTGCAAGGCAATGAGTTTTTCGGGTACTACCATAATGAAGGCGTCCGGTATGTAGGGAACCGGATTGCCATAGACACCATCTCGGTAATAAAGGGCCGCGGTTATGAAAAGTACAAGGACAAGTTTGCACTGATATTTTTAGAGACTTTGAGAGCAGGCAAGAAGCAAGTATATGTTATAGATAAGGGCTGCCGGTACAGTATTGGGATTTGTTTGGTTTCCGTGAAAGAGAAAGATGATGAAGAGGGTGTAAAAGGAGTTGTTTTGGAGTGTTATGTAAAAGACAGGAAAACCGGGAAGCGTTTTTTTCATCGCTGTGGAACCGGCAGTGTAGGTGAGTTGGAGCAGTCCATGAGGTTATCTGCTGTCAGGATAGTCTGCAACCTGCAATATCTAAAGAGGAACAAATAATGGGAATCAATCAAGTTGGCCCGAAGGGCCTCAATAGAAGTTTTTGTCCAACTTTTTTCAAAAAGTTGG
>JAGLSW010000730.1 GCA_023135565.1 Candidatus Aminicenantota bacterium
GGTCAATTTTAATGAGCGCTATAGTCCGAAGCACTATAGCCCCAATAGAGTTTACGAGCGCAGTCCCCTCTTCGAGAGGGGTGGACCGCCGCAGTGTGCCGCTTTTCATTTTTTTTGGCGGCATCCTGCGGGCGGGACGGGGTGTGTTAGCCCCTTCAAAAAGCGCCACTGCCCATCGCAGGCAAGTCGATCAAGTTGACAAAAAATCAAAAAAATTATACCATATAGGCTAAGATAAGCAGGAACGCTAAACTGCCCGCGGCGGAGATTCGCTCGATTAAAAAATCGGCGTTATAGGTCATCTCGAAATATTTTTGGACAAATGGCATCGTATCATTTGCCGGGAGTTTTTTTCAAGAGGATAGCTAAAATAATTATTCTGCGTTTTCTTTCTTGTCGAGCTTACCGAAATCGTGTTCAAACGCAGCGCGTGAAATATAATGAGCATATTTTGTAAGCATTGCCCCGGCTCGAGGTTGGCGTAAACGTCTCACTCGTTTACATTCATAACTTATAGATTTTTTCTTTTTACTTATGTCCAACTTTACTTTGAATAATCCGCTTTTACCGTGTGATGATTTCGGCGCTAAAAGATCAAGAATCTCTGCCCCATTTTTTTCCCGGTATTCTTCATGACGGTTGAAAAATTTCCCAATTTCTTTTTGCAGGATGCCGAAACGTTTTTGCCAGTGAGGAATAACCGAATCCGGGCAATCAGCGCCAACTGTCATAGATGCTGTCCCGTCTTCATTAAAAACACATAGATCGAGAATACATAATAATACCGTATGAGTAATCCTAAAATCAACATGGTAACTATCCCCGGTGTTTTCATCGAAGTATGGAAGTTCGTAAAACTGGTCATTGGCTTTGATTTGTTTATTGACAACTTCGGCAAGTATTACTTCATTGAAATCGTTTGACCGTTTTCCTTTCTCACGAACCATCAAATTACAAGGTTGGGCAAGAAGGATAAATTTCTTTGAAGAATTACCGGAGGTCTTTTGGAATATATCTCCCGGCTCGATAGGCATGGATAAACTGTTTATATGCTCGCCTTCTTCGTACAGCTCGCGGCGCTGGATCTTCCAAAGTTCACTGTGCCGGTTGTTAATATTGCCAACATCGATGCCTCTTAGCCGGCGAATTCTTTCGGCACTGCTGCGTAAAATATCGTCCTCTAATGCCCGGCGGCGCGCATTCTTTCTCTGGAAGATATTATATAACCGGAATAAAGTATCCGCTTCCCATATACCCTCCTCATAGGATGAACGAAAAACCAGGTTTTCAAAGTCGTAGATATTGAGTTTATCTATCTCTTGTCTCGATTCCTTAAAAGTTTCTTCTATTATTTCGGAAACCTGTCGTTTTAATTCTTCACAATGCCTATTCATGGCTGTCAGTCTCAACATCCGGGCAAAACTGGGTTTGTCGTCTGTTAACCGGGATTTAGAAATCAAGGTAAAACGGTCTTTTTTGATTTTATATTTATCTGCAAATTCATTCCATCTATCATATTCATCGTCGGAACTGAAAGTTTGACTCAGTAAACCGCATTTTATTTGTTCATTTCTTTTCGATAAATCGCTGATAATCTTGATACCTTCATCTTCCCTGCCGCCCTCTTTTGTAAGGTCCTTGTCGAAAAGGAAAAGAGTGCCATTGACGCTATCTTCTTCAAGATATCTATCTTTCGTTGCTTTCCAGGCTGTGAAGGAGATTTCTTCGAGGTCGATGCCTGCCTGCTCGAATATTGTTCCCAACTCTGAGGAATATTTCACGTCCTTTGCCTCGGGTAGTTCAACTGCCTTATTTAGCATATAATAATAATTCTTTCGTTCTTTAGGATTAGCGGCATTCCACATATCTTTTAATTGCTCACTCCAGATATCTTCATCTTCTTCCCAGAGAATATCTTTGAATTCATTAATTTTTTCGGGGATTTGAAGCACAATACTTTTGTCTTGGGCTTTGAGTACCCCGATAACATCATTTATCATATCTTTGGAAAATTCACGGTATTGATCATCCACGCACACTACCCGGCTTATTTTTTCAAATTCAAATAGTTGTCTTAGAGCCTCTTGCGTTTCCCCGGCCCGGTTATTCGTCATACAAACCTCCACTGAAATCTATTTCAAAAGTAAAAAATCGTTTATGTTTGTTGCGTTCCGGTAATAAAGATATTTCACATCCTTCCGCGTCTAAAAACTGCCGGACGATAAATAGTCCCAGGCCGCGGCCTTTCCATTTGCTTTTTGCCGTTACAAAGGGTTCAAAAAGAGTTGTTTCTACAGCGGGGTCTACTCCTCTGCCATTATCGGAGAACCTGGTAAAGGGTTTGTCGATATTTATATTTATTCTCCCGCGCCGTATATTTTTAGTCCTAATATCCTCGCGTAACCAATAAATACTGTTCAGGAAGAGGTTATCGAAAATCTGGGTTAACTTTCCACGATTCATAGAGAGATAAAAATTCTTTTCGCTTTTCTGCGTCACCTGTATATCGATGTCTTTATCATTTAGCCGGTTACGATGATAATAGGCGATTTCCCGGCAAAAGGGATAGATTTCGATTTTTTCCTTTTTCTCGCGCACATACTGGAGTGAAGGGGCCAGGTGGGACAACTGTTTTCGTAGCGTTGAAATACTGGTGTCCACGTGTTCCACGAAAGTAAGTATTTTGGGGTCTTTTTTGCTTTGACTTTTCAGATAAGATCGAATAGTACCGGTATATTTCGCCAGTCTATCGGCAATATTATGAATCTCATGAGATAACGCTTCCGCGGTTAATCCCAGGCCGGCAGTTTCATAAAATTGTTGAAGTTGTTCGCGTAAGTTTGTAATCCGGTTTCCGAGAACTTTTTCTATAGGTTCGAGTTCACTTATTTCTCTTAAATATTCGTCGAGGCTAATTATAATATTTTTTGCCTTTTCGATATGTTGCCCCAGGGACTTGATAGAGCTTTTCAATTCAGGGAGCCGATCAAAATTTTTCGGCAATTTCCCGGTGACCTTATCGATTGATGCGCGGGCCGCGGAAGCTTCTTTAACTATAATTATTTTTAAATCTTTGGTCGAAGTCTTGAATTTTGATGCCTTTGAGAGGCTTTTCCTGATTTTTTCGGATAAATCTTCCGCGCTTGCGGCGCTGTCTACTTTGGCAATTTTTTCTTGGTGCTTTTGCTTAAATTCAAGCCATTGCCTTCTCAAGAAGTTCTGCACGTCACCCGTGAATTTAACAAATACTCCAAGCATTTTATAAAAATTATCGTAGTAGGGAGAGACCTTAAATCCTTCCCTGTTTGTGGTCTCTTCCAGGTTATTGTTAAACTCAGCGGTTAATGCGATATACCCCAGGGTGTTTTCTACCTTTAGACCATAATAAGAGGTAGCGGACGTCCACTGCTTGCCCAGTCCAAGCCAATCCTTATCGACACGAATCCCGAAACCGTTTCTGTATACCCTTATCCCACTTAAATTTTTTATATAGTCTTTGTATTCAGAAATTTCGTCAAAAACATTTTGGTCGGCAAAGCCCTCTTTGCTTAAGTCAAAGGAATCGATGCTGCCGTAAAACCTACCGGGGTTCGCTTTCTCTCCTTTTTCCCCATCTCTATATATCAATTTAAGTTTGTCGATGCTTTCAAAAGGTGTGCTGGAATCATATTCGACAAACCACCCTTCTTGAGACGATTTTTTGAGGTTGATGCCGGAGGCTTTTTTTTGAACGGAGAGAAAACGAAAGAATTCATCTCCCCTGTCTTGCTCTACTAAGAGTCTGAATAATTCCCTGTCTTTCTTTCCTTGTGGGCGGATAAAGCTAAGCCGTGCTTTTCCTTTTATCGTGAGTTCCCTTTCATCGAAGTCTATATCGTACTGTACATCCGCCCCCTTTAGCACTTTGGCTGTTAAATCGGCGAGTTCGAGTTTTTTGCCGTCCAATTTAGCGGTTATGTAAAAGCCTTTGGTCTCTTCATAGGGAGAAATCATCTTTGAAAGTTCAGTTTTTAAATTATCAAGAGCGCCCTCTTCGTTGAAGTACTCAGGCTCTTTCATATCGGATATGAGTAAAGTGGTTCCTTTTTCCCTGGATGGCTCTAATTCCTCGATGTAAACCGGGACTTGACCAAATTTATCTTTGTTCAAAAAATCCTTCCAGGAAAAAGCCACATGGTATTCTTTTTCCTCATTTTCCGGTTTGGTAAAGATTTCCAGGTTATAACCCAACCTCTGAGCGCCCAATCTGCCGAGACCTTTATCTCCCAGGGGGGTTCTCTCTTTTTTAGTCTTTTTTCCCAGCTCTTTCATTTTACGTTTCAAGGAATTGGAAATGGTAAGCCAACCGGCCCCTATCTCCGTCGAATTCATGCCATGGCCGTTATCGTCGATACGAATATACCCTTTTGCACCGGGGTAACGGGAGTTTTTAATATCATTGGCTTTTGTGGTTTGGATTTCTATTTTGGCGTAAGCGGAATCCGCATCATAAGCATTTTTTATCAACTCCACCAGGGCCTGCACCGGATCGCTGATCAGGCTTTCCCCTAATTGAAAAACGATGGAGGCATTTATATCGAAATAGCGGTTGTTATCGTTGTCAGAATTTTCCATTAATAATTCCCTTTTTTAAACACCAATATAGACTCCTTTCGCATGGTATCGGCAAAATTGTTTTTTACCGCCATTCGTTTGGAGGGTATCTCCCGGTCAAATTTTAAAATGTTTTTCGCACCTCGCGCTGCGATAAGCTCGGAGAGGATATCATCCATCGGGATCGACCTTTTTCCAACCCGCCTGTTGCCGATTGTCCAGATCATGTAGGCGTCCGGTTTAAGGGTATCTAATATAGGATCGATGCAATTATTTAAATCCCTGCAAAAAGCAGCCACCCTAACTGCTCTATCCCTGGGTTCATCTTGCAGGCTTTTTATGGTTTCAGAGAATGTCACCGAAAGCTTTCCTATTTTATCGGAATCTTCGAGAGCGTCCTTTTTTAAACCACCCAAACTTATACTATCAATTGCATGTGTCGTTGAAAGATAGGAGTCATCAATTTTTTCGTCGATGTCGGACAGTTCTATCCATTGTAACGGGAGATACGAATATTGTCCATAGGGCACTGTAGTGGCATTATCTCCATAAGGTGGGGATGTAACCAGGAGGTCGAATTTGTTTTTCCCATTTCCATTCCCATTGGAATTTAACGCCTTTGTTGAGTCCGCCAACAGTATTTCGACGGAACCGGTAAAATAATCTCTTTTTATGAAACTGTTTGCTTCCAGGAGTTTTCTTATTTTAGATAATTTGCCATGATTGGCATACACAATTTTTTTAAAAATCTCGATAGGGGATATTTCTCTTGTTTTTATCTCTCCTGCCGGGCGGATGTGTAATTTGAAAGTCGATGTCCTGGAATTACTCGATAAACGGACTGTTTCGGATAGAGCCACCCAAAAGAATCTCCTGCTCCATTTGGCAGGCTCCCTTTTTATCGCCTTCCTTATCCGGGATAATTCCCCGGCAATATCCGGTCGAAACCATTTATCTATATTTCGGAAATCTATATCGACGTCTTTACTATCGTCAGCTTCGATATTTTTGAAAAGGTTTTCGGTTTTTTCCCTGAGCGCTTTTTCAAAGAAAGGCCCTCTCTTGGTCCGGCAGATCAGTACGGCAAGAGGATTAATATCCTGTCCTCTAAAATCCAATCCTTGAAGCATCGATTCTGTCAAAACTGTACCGGAGCCGACAAAGGGGTCATATACGCTTTTTATACCGGGCACTAACTCTCTAATGATTTCGATTAGTTTTCTTTGCATTTGAGGAACCATCATTGCCGGGTATTGCAGGTAAGAATGCGCATGTTCCCGAGCCGCTTTTCCACGAAATGACCAGTAGTTTTTATCCCCTGTGCCGTAAGACATTAAGCGTTTTCTTAACTTATCATCCACACTTTCATTTAATCTAATCATCGCTTTCTACCGGTCCATATAAAGTTCAAATTTAAACATCATAAATATTTATAACATATTTTGGAAAAAAATGGAATCTTTATCCAAAAAATTATTTTGCGGAATTATCGACAAATATATCCGCCTCTTTTATTTTTCGACTATGCCTGCTCATCATGGGCTGGGTGCGCCGCCCGGACGCCGTCCGCTCTTTTCATAAGGGCCTCGAGACCGTAAAAAGGCACTGTCAGCACATTTTCGAAAAACGAAAAATTAAAACCCGAAACTTTTACACCAAACCGGCTCTTTTTGCTTTCCATGAAAACCTGTAAACTCCTCATCTTGCCTTTACTGCCGCTCTTTACCTCGATAGGTACGATCCTGCCGCCCATAGACGCCGCGTAATCGATTTCCGCGTTACTCGCTCTCGCTTCCCTGTGCCAGTAATAGATACCCGGTTTTTCCCGGAAATTTTGATAAGCGATAAGCTCTAAGCCGGTGAGCAGTTCCGCAATAGCGCCGTCGTTTATCCGCGAAATATCCGGGTCCAATAATAAGGGCTTGTGATCCGCTTTTAACAACCTCTGCGCCAAACCCACATCTACGAATAACACCTTGAATTTTTTCTCATCCATCTCCGCCCGCAGCGGGATACCGTTTGCGCTGCTGTGATAAACTTTATAAACGATACCAGCCATCTCCAGCATTTCTAAAGCATCGCCCAGTTCCCTGCTTTTAATATCACGCGACACATTGGCATACTTGAATTTATTGCCCAATTGTACCGGCACCGCTTCAAACACTTTGCGGATATATTTGACCTGGTGCCGGCGCGCATATTTGTGGAAATCGCTGCGATAGGTTTCGATTAAGCCGGTTTGAATGTTCAGGCACTTTGCCAATTCGCCGTGTTCTAAAAAATTTGCCGCCACTTCAGGCATCCCGCCTATCAAAGTATAATTCCGCATTTCCCGGTTCAGTTGGTTATGGAGGGCTTCGGGCAGCGGCTCGAAATTATTTTCCAGCAGCATCTCTCTCAGGTTGTGTTTCCCCGCCGCGGTCAGGTATTCGGCAAAAGACAACGGGTATACATAAATAAATTGCACCCTGCCCACAGGAAAAGATATTTTGCGCAGTTCAAATTCCAGCAGGGAACCGGCGGAAATAACATGAAGCTGCGGATAATCTTCATAAAAATAACGCAGCGCAAGAATAGCCCGCGGACAAGACTGGATTTCATCGAAAAAAAGCAGTGTTTTGCCCGGCATTATTTTTTGGCGCAGGTAATTGGATAGATTATTCGTTATTCTTTCAGGATCGAGATTACCGGCAAAGAAGCTGCATAATTCCGGGTTCTTCTCAAAATTGATTTCTACGAAATTTTCAAATTCTTTACCCGCCTCCCTGGCCAGCCAGGATTTGCCCACCTGCCTGGCGCCCCTCAGGAGGATAGGTTTTTTTTTGGGGTCTGTTTTCCATTCTTTTAGGTAATCTAACACATCGCGTTTCATACCGGTGATTATACACGTTCATGGACAAAAGTCAAGGTTAATTTTGAAAATTATGGACAAAAATCAAGGTTATTTTTGAAAAAAATGGACAAAAGTCAAGGTTGTTCTCAAAAATTATGGACAAAAGTCAAGGTTAATTTTGAAAATTATGGACAAAAGGCAAGGTTAATTTCGGAAATTATGGACAAAAATCAAGGTTAATTCTTTAGAAAAGGTGGTTTCCATACCTGTAGGGGCTGCATATATGCGCCCGGTTTTCCCGGACAATCCCGGTTCCACCATTCCGCCATTCCATCATTCCTCTATTCATCAAATTTTTAGTTGACTAAAAGCGCAAAAAGGAATAGAATTACCCCATGAGAAACAAAAATAAAATACGAAGTACGACAGTTTTATGCCTCAAGCATAAAGATAAAGTAGTGATCGGAGCAGACGGACAGGTCTCCTTAGGTGATACAGTACTGAAACACGGCGCCAAAAAAATTCGCCGCCTCTACCACGATAAAGTACTGGCCGGTTTCGCCGGTTCCACATCCGACGCCTTTTCCCTGTTCCAGAGGTTCGAAGGCAAATTGGATGAATACAACGGCAATCTACAGCGTGCCGCCATCGAACTTTCCAAAGATTGGCGCACCGACAAAATCTTAAGAAGATTAGAAGCCATGCTGATAGTAGCGGATAAAGAAAAACTTTTTATCCTTTCCGGTTCCGGGGATATTATCGAACCCGACGAAAATGTGCTGGCCATCGGCTCCGGCGGCCCTTATGCCCACGCCGCAGCGCTGGCATTAAAGAGGTTTTCCGATTTGGACACTAAAGAGATCGTTGAGAAGGCGCTGGGAATCGCAGCCGACATCTGCATATACACCAATCAAAAATTTACTATAGAGGTACTATAATGGAAGAATTGCAAGAAAAAAGTATGAATCTAACCCCCAAGGAGATCGTGAAAGCCCTCGACCTCTATATTATAGGCCAGAAAAAAGCCAAAAGAGCGGTAGCCGTAGCCCTGAGAAACAGGTACCGGCGGCAGCAGCTCTCCAAAGAGATAGCCGACGACATCATCCCCAAAAATATATTGATGATCGGCCCCACGGGCGTAGGAAAAACCGAAATTGCCCGCCGCCTGGCCAGGTTAGCCGGTTCACCTTTTATCAAAATAGAAGCATCGAAATTCACCGAAGTAGGTTATGTAGGCCGGGACGTGGAATCCATGATCCGCGACTTAGTCAGGATAGCGATAGACCTGGTCAAAGAAGAAAAGATGGAGTCCCTTAAAGACAAAGCCAAACGGAATGCGGAAGAACAAATACTATCTATCCTGCTCCCGGAAAAGAAAAAAGTCAAAGGCCCGGCAGCGGAATTGGGTATCGAAGACGATAGGTTCAAAGAAACCAAAGAGAAACTGAGAAAATTATTAAAATCCGGCAAATTAAACGACCGTATGGTTGAAGTCGAAGTAAAGCCCTCATTTAATGCCCCATTCGAGATTTTTTCTTCCTCCGGCGCAGAAGAGATCGGCATCAGCATCAGCGAGATGATGCCCGGCATGTTCGGCGGCGGCGGCGGTGCTCCCAAAAAACGGAACATGACCGTTGAAGAAGCCCTGGATTATTTAGTAAAAGAAGAACAGGACAGGCTCTTAGATATGGACGAAGTCTCCGCCACAGCCATCGACAGGGTAGAGCAAATGGGCATCGTATTCTTAGATGAGATCGATAAAGTGGCCGGCCGGGAAGGCGGCGGCGGTGGTCCCATGGTTTCCAGGGAAGGTGTGCAGCGGGACTTGCTGCCCATCATCGAAGGCACCACGGTCAACACCCGCTATGGAATGGTCAAAACCGATCATATTTTATTTATCGGAGCCGGCGCTTTCCATGTCACCAAACCGGCGGATTTGATCCCCGAATTGCAAGGCCGTTTTCCTATCCGGGTGGAACTCGACTCCCTGAGCAAGAAAGATTTTGTCAGAATTCTCACCGAACCGAAAAATGCGCTGGTCAAACAATCTATCGCCCTGTTAGGCACGGAAGGGCTGGAATTGATTTATACCGATGACTCGGTAGAAGAGATCGCCCGGCTTTCGGAGGATTTGAACTCCACAGCCGAGAACATCGGCGCACGGCGTCTTTACACCATCATGGAGAAAGTGCTGGAAGAAATATCTTTCGACGCCTCCGATGTAGAGAAGGGCAAAGTCAAGATCGACAAAACCTATGTAGCGGAGCGGGTAGAAGGAATCGTCCAGGATACCGACCTGAGCAAGTACATCTTGTAGACCCCCGGCGGGGGTGTCCTATGGGGGGCGCTTTTGATTTTTTATCATAAGAAGTTTTGATCAAACTTTTTCAAAAGTTTGGCCCCCGGCAGGGCTGCCGGAGGCAAGAAAGGAGTTTAGAAATATGGTAAAAAAACTTAACTTTTTGATGCTAATTATAGTGTTATGTTGTTCTTGTTTGTTAAGCTGCGGCAAGAAAGGCCCCTTAAAATTAGAAGCGGAAAAATTACCGCTCCAGGTTGAGAGTTTTAAATTGCGCCAGTTGGGGCAGGAAATCTGTTTAGAATGGAGTTTCCCCGGTTACTTATCGGACCAGGAGAGCGTATTTGAGTTTGAGAATATAGGGAAAATCCTGGTCTACTATTCCGATAAAGAGATAGCGGAGAATAAATTCAGGAAAAAATCGATTTTGCTCAAGAAACGCAAATTAGACGATCTCATTCAAAAAGAGAAAACTTACTTCTTAAAAATTCCTTTCAAATTGAAAGAGTTGAACGACAAGATTCATTATTTTGCCCTTCGATACTATTACGGCAAGAAAAAATCTCCCTTGAGCACAATCCGGTCTATAAAAACCATAGTCCCGGTAAAGCCTATTAGCGACCTTACAGTACTCAGGGAGAACAAAGTTATAAAGCTCAAATGGACCAAACCGGGCTTAGACCGATCTGGTAATAAGATAAAAAAAATTGCCGGGTATAAAGTGTATAGGAAAGTAGTAGGAGTTGAAGAGACAGGGGAGCAGGAAGAAGATTTCACCCTGTTGAATAAAGACGCCCTATTGTACGAATATTATGAAGACAGTGATACCGGCATGGATGGCGAGTATTCATATTATGTATCGGTAACCGGTTCCGCCGCCATCGAAAGCGAACCGTCGAATACCGCTGTGCTCGAGCTCACCGATGTGTTCCCTCCCGAACCGCCGCAGAACCTGGTTGTGTTTAAGCACAAAGACCATATGTTTATAACCTGGGAAAAAACCGGGGAAAAAGATTTTTCCCATTATGTGGTTTACCGGAAATCCGACCGCCTCAAAAATGAAGAGCTTAAACCCATTGCGGGCAAAGTTAGCGATAACTATTATAAAGACAGTAAAGTAAACGCGGGCGTCACTTATTTTTATTGTATCACCGCTGTGGATGACAAAGATAATGAAAGCAAAAGGTCGAACATCGTTAAAGAAAAGTTTTAAACAGCCCCACTGCACGGGGAGCCTATTAGCTGCTTCGCAGCAGCCCCGTGGCACGGGGAACCTATTAGCTGCTTCGCAGCAGGGGTGCCGGGGGTTGAAATTTTGTTTTACTTTTTGTACAATCATGGTATGAAACAAAGGTTAATAAACGTTTTACTAATTGTGGGACTTGTGGCGGCGGCTCTTCCGGGATGCGTCGATAAATCGGGACGCTTTGGCAAAGGAGCAGTAGATCTGCTTAGGTGGACCGCGGTCAACTACGACTATCCCGCCAATAGCCAGCCGGAAGCGAAGTGGGTACTGAGCGAAGATAAACAATCGGTCGAACAAACCGTGAATGCCGACCCCTCTATTTTCGTCAGCGAATGGGATATCCAGCATATCCGTATTTCAGGCGCCTGGATGATGAAAAACAGTTCCGACGATGACCTGGTAGGTTTCGTATTCGGCTATCAAAATCCCGGCCAGTTTTACCTCTTCGACTGGAAAGCCAGGCGCCAGGACGACAGCGCAGTGGGAACAGCTAAAAAAGGGATGGCCGTCAAAATCGTTAATACGCCTTACCGGGGCCCGGGCTCCGGTAATCTTAAACCCGGCGTACCTTTTGACGGCAAAGACCTCTGGGATACGAAGGGCACGGAAAAAGTTACCTTACTGCATTACGAACCTACCGAAGGTTGGCAGTGCGATAAAACTTACCTCTTCAAGCTGGATTTTTCCCCCAACGAATTTCGCATCGTAGTGAAAGACGGCAAGCGGGTCATATTAGATAAAACCATGCCACACAGCACTTTTATTAAAGGGAAATTCGGCTTTTATAATTTTTCCCAGGGCAATGTGGTGTACCGCGGATTCCATACCGTACGGTTAGATAGTTCCGGCGCTATTTTCTGGTGGTTAATTTTACTACTGCTTCTTATTTCGGCTTCTATCGTGGTATTGTTCCTTAAATTTAAGAGAACTAGCCGGGAAGGAGGTAGTTAAAATGAAAAGACCCGGCGAAATTTCGTTTATTGCTATTTGGAACTTCCGCATATTTTCAAGATAAGAATAGCTGCGCCTGGAATCGGCGAGGAGCAGTTAAGCGCGTTATTCAAAAAAAATCGGATTTAAGGTTGCAATTAAGCTGTTTATGTACTAAAATTATCAATATGTACGATAATAGTGAAATATTCGACCTTTTGGCATTATTGGTTTTTTTATTGTGCCGTTTGGCATTAAAAGTTTTTGTCCAGGTACAAGGGGATTTATAAATGGGTTCAGAAAGTATCGGTTATAGACTGAAAGAAATTCGTAAATTCCTGGAACTGAGCCAGGATGAAATTTCCAGGAACGTCGAGGTAACAAATCAAACGTTATCCCGTTATGAAAACGGCGCCCGTTTCCCGGATTCCCAGTTCCTGCAGAAATTCGGTAGAGAGTATAATGTGAATGCTAATTGGCTGCTCTACGGAAATGGCGATATGTTCTTAAAAGATCAGGAAGAGTCGTCCGCGGGAAATGATACGGGGAAGAAGCTTAAATATTATTTGAGGAAAATTGAAGAACTCTTTTTAGAAAAAAAACAAGAGCAGGACGAGGAGCAGGAGGAAGAAATAGATTGAGTAGTTATTATCTAACTGCTCACTATCATTTTATCAGCGCCTATCTTCTTCCGCGGGGTGATTCAAGCATTCGATTCCCGGTTCATATAAAGGACTCCAGTGCGGCTTCACCGTTTCTTTCCAGCGTCTTTGTCCGAATAATCTCATAAAAGCGATCCGGGCGTCTCTACAAGTCTTATGATATTGATCCGCCAATATTTTACATTCGTGGATAACAAGAAGCCGGTAACATTCGCCATGTTGAATGACCAGCGCATGTTGAATGAAATATTTGTATGAATTGTGTAGAATAGAAATTTTTCCTATTTTCTCAGCTTCGGTTTTCATCGATGTTAGGTCGGTCGTTTTGTTCATCTGCATTCCTTACTTTTACTCATAGTTGTGAAAGTTTGCTAAAATTCAAATTTTTTGGGGTACCCTAATAGGATATACAATATCCAGACCTCTCATAGGGTGCGGACGCCGTCCGCCTTTCGAAAAAGATTAAATGATAATGATCTTCAATAATTGAAGTACCTGTACAACAAACTTTTTCAAACCATTATGATTGCTAATGATATATTAAAACTATTCCGTTTGTCAACATATTTCTAAATATTTATGCCGTTTAGTTATATTATACCACCCAATTTCTGGATGATTGTCTCCCTTGTCTTTATATTTTGATTTGGGTGCAGCGTTGAAGACGGTAGGAATGCCGAAAGCTGTAACTATTCAGTGTTGGAAAAAGAGGCGCAATAACTTAAGGCAGCGCGGCGAACCAAAAAAATTGTTACAGCGAAAAGAGAAAGGAATAAATAGCGCAAAAGGCGGATGGGACGCGGATATAGCGCCGTTCATCATATCACCGTCAAATTGCAGGGGGAACCGCAAATAGGCTGAAAAGCGCCGCACCGCACACAATCTGAGCATAAACCCAACTGTAACAATTTTCACGGTTTCGGGAAAAAAGAATCGGTGCTATCATATTAACTATTATCTAAAGGAGAAATAATATGAACGCTTCAGCCCTGAAAACCATCGTCCTGTTTTGTTTCTTAAGCATCGTTTTCGCCGCAGCCCCGCGCAGAGGGAGGTTACTTATAAATCCGGTCGTTTGAAAGGCTTAATCGATTTAAGCGGCAGGGAGATCATCTACACCTACAGTGAAGATGGCGATTTGCAAAAAGTGGATTTTCATGGGCGGGTGAAAGAGTACAGCTATTCTACGGACAGCGAAGATATCAGTCTGGCTCACAACCTGCTCACTTACAAAGACCCCGAAGGGCAGCAGGTGTTGTCTATCAGCTATGACAGCGACAAACAGGATAAAGTAGTAAGCATCGACCGCGGCGGTTCCAGCACTACTTTTTCCTGCGGCGCAAGCGCCACCGTTACCGACGGGAACGGCAATTCCAAAACTTTTAGTCACGATGATAAAGGGCATCCCACTGCCATCAGCGCAGGCGGGTACGCCACCACCTTTGCCTATAACGACGACGGTCTGGTTACGAAGGTCACCTACCCTGAAGGCAATTCCATTAATTACTCTTATATGGGGCCTGTTATGGATAACCGTCCCAAAGGGAATCTCATGTCCATGCAGGAGAGTCCCGGACCGCGGGGTTCCTCCGACCCGGGGCAATTATCCCGCGCCACCTCTTTTAGATATGAAACCTGGTGGAACCAGGTGACGTCCGTAAGCACTCCCGACGGCCTCGAGATCACCAAATCCGGCCAGGATAAGCAAGGTAATTTTTGCCGGGTAAGCACTAATATCCCCGGCGTGAGTTATTCGTATTCCTACACCGAACACGGCAGGCTGCAATCGGAAACCGGGCCTTCCGGCTTAAGCCGCACCTACGGTTACTCCGCAGGCGGCAGAGGCTATCTCGCCACGGTTTCTTCCCCTTTTGAAAAAGAAATTTTCCTTCACGATGAAGTGGGTAACCTGACCGGTTATTCCAGTTCCCGCGGGTTCAGCAGCAGCTATTCGGTCAATAAGCACGGCGAAGTGACCTCGGAAAATACCAGCGCCTCCGGTTCGTTCTCGCCCATGTTTTACAGCGGTAGTTATACCTACAACAAGAACGGGTTGGTCACCGCTGCCAACACTACTTACGGCACCGGGGAAAGGGTTGTTCAAAACAGTTCGTCTTATACCTATGACCGGCGTTATAACATGCTCAGCGAAAGCGAGAGCAGCCGCGGTGCTACCTCTTATACCTATGACGCCAACGATAATGTGACCGGCATTTCCGGGCCGGTGAATGCCGTATCTTTTAGTTATAATTCCAGGGATTTGATTTCGTCTATGACAACGGGCGGCGGAACCGGGGCGCGGGCGTACTCCTTTTCTTATGACGGCAGCGGCAATATGGCGTCATCAGTTGACTCTTACGGGCATACCACGGTCTATGAGTACGACGGTTTCGACCGGCTGCATCGTACGATAGACCCTCTCGGTAATCAGACCGTGCTGGCCCGCGGCAATCTCGGTAATTTGTTGACTATTAAGAAACTCGGTTCCGGCGGCGAGGTGCTGCGGGAGACCACGCGGTTGAACGACCCCCTGGGCCGTTTGACGCAGTATGTGGTCAAGGTGCCCGGCGCAGCCGTTGAAGTGTACAATTATGCTTATGCGGACAGCGGCAAGACTGTGACTGTTACCGATTCTTTGTTGCGCAGTTGGACGGTTAAGAAGAACGATTTCGGGCAGGTGTATGAAGAGACCGGCCCAGCCGGTAACAAGACCCAGTATTTTTATTTAGATGGGCGCGGCAACATGACCAAAAAGATCGAAACTGAGAAAGGCGCTGAAGGCGCGGAGCAGGTGACGACAACTGAGTACAGGTACAATGATTTCAACAAAATCGAAGAGATCAAGGAGAATGCGTTCACACCGGATGAAGCGATTACTATTTTCGTTTATGACGTACGGGGCAATCTATCCGGTTCTAAAGACGGCGCAGGGAATACTATTTCTCACGGCTATGATGATTTAGGGCGCAGGATATGGACCACGAAACATTTTAAGGACGGCAAAGATATAAAAACCGAATTTTCTTTTTATGCCAACGATTTACTAAAGACAGTCGAGGACGCCCACGGCAATGTTACCTCTTATGAGTACGACGACCGGAAGCAGCTCACAAAGGTCACCTATCCCGATGCTACTTTCGTCCGGTATGCCTATACTGAAGCCTTAGAACAGGACGGAATAACGAAGTACCGGGTAGTCACCGAAACGCAGAGAAACGGCACTATAGTTGTCAACAAGTATGACGAGCTTAACCGGTTAGTGCGGCGGGACATATCGCGTGCCCAGGGAGTTGGCGGGCCAACGGCGGAGGTTTACGAATACGACGGTCTGTCGCGGTTGACCAAAGCCGTTAATAGTAATTATACTGTAGAGCGGAAGTACGACCCGCTGGATCGTTTATTGGAAGAGAAGCAGATGGGGGAAACGATTCGTTATACGTATAGTGTGGATGACAACGATAAGCGGCGTAAGATGAGTGTTAAGTATCCCAATGGCCGGGTAATCGAGCGTGATT
>JAGLSW010000731.1 GCA_023135565.1 Candidatus Aminicenantota bacterium
CCGGCAGGGCCGCCGGAGGCTAATTTGTAATTCCCGGGCCAGCCGCAGGGGACGCCGTCCCCCCGCCGCTGGCCCGGTTTGGGTATTGCAAAAGAAGAGATTAACCTTTATAATATAGCATCAAAAAATGACCACGAACCGGAGGTACTAACATGAAGTTAAAGATTCATTGGCAAATATTGATCGCTATGGCGCTGGGTGTTGTTGTGGGTATCATATTCCAGGTCATCTACCAGGGAAAACCTACCGGCTGGGTGTTCAGTATAATCGTCGCTTTCGGCACCGTTTTTATCCGGCTGCTGAAAATGGTCATTGTGCCCTTGATTTTGAGTTCTATTGTCAGCGGCGTAGCCAGCGTGGGCGAAGGGAAGAGTATCGGCAGGTTAGGTTTAAAAACCTTTTTATATTATTTTGTGTCCAGTATTTTAGCAATTATGATCGGCCTGATATTGACCAATGTCATCCAGCCGGGTGTGGGCGCGGATATCCCGGTGGGCCATGATTTTAATGCGGAAAATTTAAAAACCCCCCAATCGCCGGGCGAGATTATTATCGGCATGATACCGCTGAATCCCATACAAGCCGCATCCAGCGGGCATATGCTGGGAATTATTTTCTTTGCTATTTTTATGGGCGTGGCCATCACCAAAGTCAAATCCGAAAGCCGGGATTTCATGAAAAAAATATTTAATTCCTTTTTCGATGTAATGATGAAAATCACCGAATATGTAATCAAATTAGCGCCTATCGGGGTTTTCGGGTTAATTACCAAAACCGTTTCCACCGCGGGGCTCGGTTTGTTTAAAACCGTCAGTTTGTATATTCTTACTATCTTAGGCGGTTTTATTATTCATATGTTTTTGGTGCTTCCGGCCATATTTTATCTTACTACCAGGATCAATCCGCTGCTGCATTTTAAAGCCATGATCTCCGCCATGATAACCGCTTTTTCCACCTGTTCCTCCAACGCCACGCTGCCGGTTACAATGAGTAATGTAGAGAAAAAAGCCGGTGTATCCAATAGGGTTTCCAGTTTTGTCTTACCCATGGGCGCCACAGTGAATATGAACGGCACAGCCCTATATGAGTGCGCCGGGGTGATATTCATCAGCCAGGTGCTGGGTTTAAAACTCTCCCTGGCGCAGCAATTTATTATTGCTTTGACTGCGCTGCTTTCGTCTATCGGCGCAGCCGGGATCCCGGCAGCCGGAGTAGTGGTGATTTTTATCGTAACCCAGGCGGTAGGGTTCAAGGACACCGATATTGCCGCCATTATCGGCGTGATGCTGGCTGTAGACCGGCCTATAGATATGTTCAGGACAACAGTCAATATATTCAGCGACAGTATGGGCGCGGTGGTGGTCGCCAAAAGTGAAGGCGAAAAAAACTTATACCCCCGCGGCGCGGGGAGCCGATAAGGGGCTGCATATCAGGGCAGAAAAGCGTGTCGCTCAACACAAGTTTTGATCAAACTTTTTCAAAGGTGCGGTATGCCGCTGGCCCCCAACGAAAAATTCAATGGGGGCGTCACCCGGCAGGGCCGCCGGAGGCAAGTCGTAAATGCGGTTTTGCTGAATGCTGTGCTTTTCCGCAGTCGAATAAATTTTTTTCTTGAAATGCGAATTTTTTTTAGCTATAATGTGATATGAAAATTAAGGAAAGCAAAACAGTTGGTAGTGCATCAATTGTAAATCTTATCTATAAAAAGGAGAAAAAAATGAAAAAAGTTATTCTTTTAGTAATGGTATTTGTTTTGGTTTTTGCTGTTTCCGCCGTGAATTTAAAAGCCCAGGGGCAGGAAATGGACCTGTATGTAAACGCCGGGTTGATAACCGACGATCAGTTTACCTTCGACCCTATCGTATGGTCCGGTGGAATTAATGTGGACATCCATTTTAGCGATATGTTGATGTTAAGCCCGGAATGCGATGTGATTTTCTGGGGCTTTAAATTTGATGCCATCTGGCTGGCTCCCGGTGTGATAGCAAATTTCAAAACCAACATGCTTTTTGTCGGCGGAGGTATTACCAAATGGTTTAAGCTTTCAGGAAACGTCTTCAACTCCGACCTCAGCCTGAAACTAAATGTGGGGTTTAAAAGCAAAAAGTATAGGTTAACGGTATACCTGTTAACTCCCTTCGACGAAATGTTTAAGAGGTATTATACGATGTTCGGCGCCACTATCGGTTTTGCTTTTTAAGATATACACCGGCTCCCCGCGCCGCGGGCAGGGCCTTATTGGCCGCGGGGACTGCTGAAGATATTTGATATTTTTTTCAGCAGCGACTCGCCGCCGGAACCTTTTTGGCCGAGTTTTTTACTTGCGTCTTTAATTTTTCGATTTATGTCTTTCCTGGCCGGGTTAGTCACAGCGACTCTTTTAAACATATATAGAGCTTTTTTATAATTCCCGGCGCGGGCATAGTTTTCGCCTAAATAGAACATAACATCCTCGTTATTTGGGTCTAAGTTGGCGGCATCGAGGAAATATTTCTCAGCCGGCACATAACTTTTTTTTTTCATCAAGAACAGTCCTAAATAGAGCAAAACCAGCACATCTTTTTGGTTGGTTTTATAGGCTTGCTGTAATTTTTCGCCTGCTTTCAGGTAGTTTTCTTTTAAAAAATGGTAAATCCCGGAATTAGCCATGAATTTAGCCACCTGTTCCGGGGGGTAATATGTATCGTCGGAATCGAGGCCCTCTTCGGAGTACTGCTGCAAGAGGTTGACATAAGCCTCGTGAACCCGGGTGAATTCTTTTTGCAAGTGTTCATCGTCTAAGAGCACTTTTTGGAATTTTTCCTGGGCAGTCAGTTCTAAGTATTTTCTCCGCACATCGCCGCTGCCGGCGTTTTTTGACAAGCCCCAAGTTTGTAGTAAAACAATATCTGTCATGGTCATACCTCTTTTACCGTTCTATTTTCCGGGTTTAATTTTACCACGAAATAAACAAATTCTCTCTTCCCAATATTCCAGGATTCTCCTTCTCTCTTCTTTTGCTTTATTTGACCATATTATTCGTTTAGCCATTCATCTTCTTCTCGATTAAGTTCTTCATTTGAGATATATTCACCATTAGCAATTTGCCGTTTAGCAAGGTTTATCAACGCTTTTCGTTTATTATCCACGGTAAAAACGCTTTCAGATGATCGATTCATATCCAGTATTTTATTTATAGCTTTCAGGTATTCCGCATCGTTTATCCCGTAAATTTTGTCTACTACTAAATCTTTTAACTGCGCTGTATTCATCATATATCAACCTCTTTTATATCTATGTTTAATTTAGCAGGAAAATTCGATGTTGTCAAGATAATTTTTTGAATCTTTTTCTTTTGATTTTGGGTACGGTGCCTGCGTATGTTACAATGTTGTTTATGGGTATATGTGGCCTCTCTAAAAATCAATTACCTGTCCCCAGTCCCTTTGCCAGTCCCTTTGGATATATCCTACTTTTTCATGCCGCGGATCGTTTTGGCAAGAAAATGGTGCGGAAAAACTAAAGAAAAATTTAATTTCTCCGCCATGGCAAGCAGCGCGCTGCGTTCCCGGGGACAAAGCCGGGCAAAGACCGGGTACAGAATCCGCTTTTGATCGAAGTGAACGGTAAGATCAAGCAGCCGCTCTACTATTCCCGGGCACGGTTTGTCAAGCCAATCGCCCACTACCCGGTCTTCATCCTTTGAAAGACAAAATTTTTCCCGGGCCTTTTCTAACCAGCGGCCCGCTTTGTCCGGCTGTCCCTTATCGAGCCAACCGAGCCAATAAAGCAGGCAATCATATCGGTCCATAGTTTTTTCGATGCCGGGCAAAGACTCCGTTTTTGCCATTTCACCCCGGTTCAAATAAACAGTTTGAAAATAGTTCTTGCGCTCTGTTTCGTTTTTTATCTTTTTGGCATAATCAAAAAAAGCATCGAAATCCGTACGCAAATAAGCCATTAACAACCGCGATTGTAATTCTATCTGCAAAGGATCATCGGGCATCTCTTTTTTTACGTTCTTTATGTAGTCATCTAAGGCCATTTCCGCGCCCAGGTTGTCTTTTTTGGCAGTGCGAACCGTCAGCAGCCGTTTGAAAATAGCCTGGTTAAGCGGAGCAGCGGCCATTGCCACCTGCGTTTCTTTTTCCAGTTCATTGAACCCGCCCAGGGCAAAACGTAATTGGTAATGCATTTCTTTCATTTGCTGCGATTCGGGATTTAGTTTATAAGCCGCGGCGCTGAGTTCCAGGGCCGGTACGAAATCGCCGCGCCCGGCAAGCCGGTATGCTTTGGCAAAATAAGGGAAGGGGTTTTGCCCGTGCGCTGCGATGGCCCGGTCAAAATAATCGAAAGATCGGTCGAATCCCGGGGTAATGCGTCCACGCAGATAGAGCAGCGCTGAGTTTTCCGGCTCGTTTTCCAGCATGGCGTCATATTGGGCAAAAAGTTTATTTTTTTCTCCTTTATACTTTACTATCTCCTGGTACATACGGTGCCGGTCGGTTAAAACGGGCCGTTCGGCCAAACCTCTGCTTAAAAATTCGACGCCGCGGTCGATGCAATTATAGAGGGCGCAAAACTGGAGGTACATATTCAGCAAATCACCGTCTTCCTTATGAACCGGCAGGTGGGCCTCTATATATGATAGAATCTTTCCGGGAAGTACATTAGTCATTTGCAAATAAGACACCATGCTAAAGGTTTCGATTTTAACCACACTGATCCTGCTTTTTTTGCTCTTTTCCTCTCCGTAGAGCATAATCTTCTCCGGGAATTGTTGGAATAAAAAGTCGGTTTTTTTTAGCGCGAAAAAAGGTTCGCCTACATGGAGAATATAAGGAAGTTCGAGATTGGGGTCAAGTTTTTCGCTGTACATGGTTTCTTCATAGGCGATTACGGCGCTGCTGCCCACATTGAGGATATAGGTCTTGTCGGGGCCGATCTCGACTTGCACGGTGGCGGCGGGCCTGTCCGCTGCCTGCACTTCTACCTGGTGCTTTCCTTTCGGTGCCTGCAGTGTTTTTCTTTTGCCGTGGCCGACGGTAATCTTTTCCTGCCCGGGAAACATAATCGACGCCGGAACCCCCGATTCGTTGACGATGTGGAGTGTGCGGTCAGTGCCCACGAATACTTTTGATACGACAAAAACCACTGCCGCTAAAATGATCAGGTTCACTAAAATCTTAACATTTTTTGAACTACTGTTTTTTTCCGGATATTCATTCATTTTTGCCTCCTTATTAGTAATACTATAGGCTTATCCCAAAAAAAAGTATACAATATTAAAAAAAATATCGCAACAACAAATTTACCGGCTTTCAATTTTTGGGAAAAAATATTATAATAAGTACCGGCATGATTCAATTTAGGCCAGGAGGTTGTTATGTTTAAAAAGATTAAAATTGAAAACTTCAGGGGCATTAAGCATTTGGAGTTCAATGACACCAAACAGTTTAACCTGATCGTGGGCAAAAACAACAGTTGCAAAACGACGGTCCTGGAAGGAATTTATCTCTTAATAGCCCCGACCAATCCAAGCAATTATCTAAAAATCAATACATTTAGAAATTTTCGTTTAATTGACGAGCACTCCTGGCCGCTTATTTTTAACAAAATGGACACTCAAATGCCTTTAACATTGTATGGTGAAGTAGCTCGCCCTGAAGAAAAGCGATATTTAACTATAAAACCTTTAAGCGAAACCGTTCTGCAGAAACCGGGCGAAACCCTGGAGAACATCACCAGTGAAAGCAGCCAGGCAGCACGGGTTGTGCGCATGAACGGCTTATCTTTCGAATATTCTATAAAAAAAAAGAATAGGAAAAAACCGCTGAAATTGAATTCAGACATAAGAACGAACGGCAAAGAACTTAATATGAACCAATCGGATAGTTACAACAATCCTCTGAATGGAATATTTGTGTTCGCAAATTATAATTTCGGAGATAATGCCCGGAGATTCGCCGGCGTCAAGAGAAAAAAACAGGAAGAAAAAGTAATCAAAATATTGCAAAAAATGGAGCCGGGAATTTGCGACCTTTAATAGCTTTCCTGGAGAACCTGGAATAACCTGCTGCACCGCGCCGGGGTTTTAATGCCTAAATTTTTTATTACAGCTAAAACAACAACAACCCTGCTGGACCTGCTGACAGAAAACTTGCCCAAACACCACGACGCTGAAACCGTCATCACCTGCGGCGGAGCCTGGTTCGGCAGGAAAAACAGGATCACGGACCCCCGTTTCCGCTTGAAAAAAAACGACACCGTGCAGGTCTATGTGAACGCCTCCCAGGGGCTTTTTTACCGGATCGAAAAAGAACATGTGGTTTTCGAAGACGAAGATTTACTGGCCCTTTACAAACCCGGCAACCTGAATGTTCACGCCGTGCCCTCTTCTATCTGCTATGACCTGAGTTACGGGGTGCGCTGTTATTTAGAGCAGCAAGGCATCGCCACCGGGCCGGTGCCGCCAACCCCTGCTACCCGCTTAGACCGGCCTGTGGCAGGAGTGGTTCTTTTCGGCAAAAACAAAAACAGCGAGCGGCTCCTTTTTGAATTAGTGAGAAATGGGAAAGTCAAGAAGTGGTATATCGCTGCCTTAGAAAAAGGCGGGCAAACGGTCCGGCTGAGGATTCACGACACCATAGCAAGCAGCGGCCATAAAACAGCCCTACACCCCGAAGGCAAGAGCGCCGCCACCTGTTTCGTTAAAATAGACACCCTGGCGCAAGCTGAAATCTATTCGGTTTTTCCTTTTACCGGGCGCCGCCACCAGATCCGTTTTCATGCCTCCCACTACCTAACCCCCGTGGTAGGGGACATCCAGTACGGCTCGCGAAACACTTTTGCCCCCAATGAAATCGCCCTGCTGTGCCGGGGTTACAACCTGCCCTGGAAAGGAAAGAATCTAAAAATCCGCCTCAGCGAAAGCTTCCTGAATGCCTTCTATCAACGCGCCGCCCCTTAATTCCTCCCCACGTGGTGGGGCAGCGCGGGCACCCTATAAATAATTTTTCTGGGTGTTCTTGCCTGTCCCCAAAAATTTTCCTCCGGCGGGGATGCGGCGCATCCACCCTCTTAGCCTCCGGCGGCCCTGCCGGGAGCCAAACTTTTAAAAAAGTTTGAACAAAACTTTTGTTTAAAACCCAAGTTTACCACTTGAGATAGCCTAAATACGCGAAATCACCGATATATCTATTAAAATAAAAATACCAAAAAAAAATTACGTCTAATAAAAAAAACCATTGACAAATGCATGATGTTGATATATAATGC
>JAGLSW010000732.1 GCA_023135565.1 Candidatus Aminicenantota bacterium
TAAATTATAAAAAGTTTTGATTAAACTTTTTCAAAAGTTTAGCCCCCGGCAGGGACCTGCCGCGCAGCGGCTTAACGCCACCCCACACGCGTGTGGCCGCCGGAGGCAAAGGAAAAAAATGATTATCATTATCGGAGCCGGGATTTCCGGGTTGACTATCGCCAACAACCTGGACAGGGAATATCTCATCCTGGAAAAAGAAAATTATTGCGGCGGCCTTTCTACACAATACCTGTCTGAAGGCGGTTATCGGTTTGATTTCGGCGGTCATTATTTCCATTTTCAAGACAAAGCGGAGATTAAAACCTACTTAGATGAATTTGCCGTATTCAAAGAGTTTAAGCGGCAGAGCCGGGTTTTCGCTTTAGACCGTTATATCCCTTTCCCGCTGCAGTATCATCTCTACTACCTGCCCGCGCCGCTGCGTAAAACCTTGCTGCAAGGCATTCTCCAGCGGAGAGAAATCAGGACCGGGAACCTGGAAGAATATTTACTGGATAGTTTTGGTGAAGCGCTTTTTGACTTTTTTTTCAAGCCTTTTCTGGGCAAATACTATAATATAAGCCTGCGGGATTTGGCCGCCAACATGGACAAAGGCAGTATTCCCGTGCCGGACAAAGAGAGCGCCGCTGCCGGAGCCGCGGGCAAGAAGTTTGTCTCCGCCGGTTATAACCCGGTGTTTTATTACCCGCGAAATTCCTTGCGCGGTTTCATGGAATCTTACGCCGCGGGGTTTTCCCAAAACGCTTCCGGCAGGTTAAGAGGGAGGGTGCACCGCACCCCCGGAGGCAAAATAAAACTAAACGAAGAAGTCATCGAAATCGACTTAGACAAAAAAAAACTCAGGACAAAAAACTCCACCTATGATTACGAATATATCATCAACACCATGCCCCTGAAGAATCTTTTGAAGATCATCGAGCAGCCGGACAGGTTTCCTCCCTACCAAAATTTGCAAAACATCTCCACCCTGGTATCCAACGTAGTATTAAAAAAACGGAGAAAACGGCTGCACTGGGTGTATTTGCCTGAAGAACAATTTCCTTTTTACCGGGCCGGTTTTTACCCGCTGCATGTGCAGAACGTCCCCGTCTCTTATTTAGAAAAAACAGTAGACGCCCGCAAACCCATAGACAAAGACGCCCTGTTTGAAGAAATCCTGTTTACCCTGAAAAAACTAAAATTTATCGAAAACAAAGAGGAGATCGTTTATTTTGATCCCCGCTCGATACCGGTTTCTTATGTGCTTTTCGATAAGCAGTGGCGGGACACGGTGCCCGCCGCGCTAAAAACTCTCGAAGAAAACGGCGTGTATTCTACCGGCAGGTTCGCCACCTGGAATTACTCCTCTATGAGCGACGATGTAAAAGCCGCGATCAATTTGGCAAAATCTTTCGCCTCCGGCGGCCCTGCCGGGG
>JAGLSW010000733.1 GCA_023135565.1 Candidatus Aminicenantota bacterium
GGGCCGCCGGAGGCTAAGAGGCTGGGTGCGCCGATACAGCAGAGGAACGCAGTGCGTTCACCCTAATTCCCCCGAAGGCATGGTTTTTTAAGAAACCGCGGTTAAAAGCAAAGAGCAGCGAACCTAAAGGCAAGTTCATGTGACGGGCCACCACCGCGCACTTGACCTTAAAAACAAAAAGTATGTCTTCATCCGCGCCCTCGAGGGTTTCAAAATTCCCCTGGCCTTTGGAGATAATAATATCGGCGCTGTGATAGATTTTTTGAAACTCTTCCGTGGACTTACTAATAACAGTACCGGCAAAAGTAGAACCGGTTTCTAAAACAAAGGCTACTTTATCTAAACCGATATATTCGGCATCCTCTTTTAAAATATCGTTTATGGCCGGTTTGGACCTGACACCATAAAAAATCTCCACAGCCGGGTTAAATGTCCTGATCTCTTCGATAAAAAGCCTATCGAACACCGCTTCCCCGGCATTATCGCCCAAAATCAACAACTTTTTTCCTTTTTGCAGACGCTTCTTGAATTCTTCATAATCGTTAACCGCAAGTTCGATGTTCTCAAACCGGCAAAATATTTCATCAGGGTCAAAAAGCCGGTCCGTCCCGTAATCGATTATATTGCCGGCCAGGGCATAGATAGCCGCACAGTAAAGCGGGTCCGCAGCGCTGCTTATTTTCTCCCGGAAAAAATCGAGCTTATCGAGCACCATATCGTTTTGTTCTTTCCTGAGTTTTTTATAGGGATCTTTTTCCCCGGTTACTTCGGTAAACACATCATAAAGCTTTTCGGCAAATTGGGGCGAGGTCATCTGTTCATAATCGATCCCTCCCGCTTTTTTCAGGGCTTCCTTAAACACCCGGTCTTTTTGTTCTCCGTCTATCCCGGAAAAATCACACAGCCTGATTATTTGATTCAGCACACATACGATACAATAGTTTTCTAAAAACATCCGACTCCTTAAAAACACCAAAATATCACAAAAAGGACATTTTTTCAACCCCGCGGCGCGGGTAACTATTCAGTTTCCCAAAACTGAATTGTTACTCTTACCCCCACAAATAGCCCTTCGAAAAACCCAAAACGCTGCATATTGTGTGTAAAATAAAAAAAAATTGAAAATTTACTTGACATTTAAAACCGAAAGGTAATAAAATAGAGTTTGATATTGGGGATTTATGGTGTTCCTTTGTTGTTCATCAAAAACCCCGGGGCTAACAAAAAATCATTATGCCACTGGATTGTGGTATTATTTAACATGCGAAGCATGTTTTCCTCACTGTTAGGTGAGGGCGTTTTCGAGCCGGGTCTCGAAAACAAATTATTTGGACTGCTTAAAGGAGATTTATATGAGTGAGTTAATTGCCGCTGACGATTCAAATTTCAATGCCTTGCTGGACGACGGCAAAGCTATTATTGTCGATTTCTGGGCGCCAAGCTGCGTTCCCTGTGTGACATTGGAGCCGGGACTAAAAAAGATCGCTTCCAATTATCAGGCAAAAGTAAAAGTTTTAAAAGTAAACGTTAACGAAAGTCCCAGGACCTCTTCCAGGTACCTGGTCAGAGGACTGCCCACCTTGCTTTTCATTAAAAACGGTAATGTCAAAACACAACTGGTGGGTGCCGTAAACCCGCAGCAAATAGAAACAAAACTACAAGAAGTAATCTAACCCCACGGCGTGGGGGCCCTATAAGGGGCAGATGTAAGCTTTTATTGATAGAAAATCTGTTTTCCTGCTGCCGGCGTGGCAACCTCAGTTGATCGCTTGTAGGCCCCAGGGAGCGGCACGGGGAACCTTTTAGGGGCAGACTAAATAAAGCTTTTATCAGCAGGGAGTCCCTTTTCTTGCAGGTGGCCAGACAACCTCAGTTGATCGCTTGTAGGCCCCTGGGAGCGGCGTGGGGGTCCTATAAGGGGCAGACTAAAGCTTTTTATTGATAGAAAATCTGTTTTCATGCTGCCGGCGTGGCAGCCTCAGCCGATCGCTTGTAGGCCCCTGGGAGCGGCGTGGGGAATCTATTAGGGGTGACGTAATATTGTGCCGAAAGCCGCGGCCAAAGGCCGCCCGGAGGAGCAATGAAACAAGCGCTTTTATTTGAACATTTGGACAACGAGAAGGCTAAATGCCTTGTCTGTGCCCACCAATGCATCTTAAAAAATGGTCAGTTAGGGGTGTGCCGGGTCAGGAAAAACATCAAAGGTGAACTTTACTCTTTAAACTATGACAGGGTGGCCGCCACCCATACCGATCCCATTGAAAAAAAACCCCTATATCATTTTTTACCCGGTTCGACATCTTATTCCGTAGCTGCCATGGGCTGTAACTTCAAATGCACCTTCTGCCAAAACAATTCGCTGTCTATGGTTAAAGATGAAAGCGGCATCTACGGGGAACGCATATCCCCCGAACAATTGCTGGCCGCTGCATCGCGGCACGGCTCAAAATCGATTTCTTATACCTATTCCGAACCGACTATATATTTCGAGTTGATGTTCGAAACCGCGAAACTGGCAAAAGAGCAGGGTCTCAAAAATGTAATGGTCACCAACGGCTATATGAGTTCCGCGGCTTTAGAAATGATGTCCCCTTATTTAGACGGCGCCAATGTTGATCTCAAGGCGTTTTCAGAGGATTTTTACAGGAAATACAGCGGCGCGAAGTTGGCTCCCGTGCTGGAAACCATAAAAGGAATGAAGGAACGGGGCATCTGGGTAGAGGTGACTACCCTGCTCATTCCCGATCTAAACACAGACGAAGAAGAACTGAAAAAGTTGATCTCTTTTATTTTAGAGGTAGACGAAAATATTCCCTGGCATGTATCCCGGTTTTTTCCTCAGCATAAGTTAGTGGATATCCCGCCCACCGAACCGGGAGTCATATTTAATGCCTTAGAAACCGGTAGGGAAATGGGACTTAAATATCTTTATGGTGGAAACATTGCCTCGGAGAAATGGTCGAACACATATTGTTTTTCCTGTGGTGAACTTTTGATCGAGCGAAGCGGATATCTTACCCGCGTACATGACGTCTCAGCCGGGAAGTGCAGCAAGTGCGGAGAAGTGATTCCCGGAGTCTGGCCCTGCGGCGCAGGGAACCTATGAGGGGCTGCCTATCGAAACAGTATAGCCGGGTAGTTTCCACTATCGTCTATACAGCTATCACAGCCAGTCGGTTGTAGGCCCCACTGCGTGGGGAGCCGATAAGGGGCTGACTACCGCTTCTTTATTTAATTTATCGCTTTCCTAATGTTCTTACCGCCGTTCCCGCCAATCGCTTTTAGGCCCCGCGGCGCAGGGAACCTATAAGCCGGTTCGCGACAAGGTGGTGCTTTTGATTTTAAACCCCGTGCGCACGGGGAGGCGATAAGCGGCTTCGCCGCAAGAAGCAGCGTGTGAGCGCTTTTGATTTTAATAAACAAAAGTTTTGAT
>JAGLSW010000734.1 GCA_023135565.1 Candidatus Aminicenantota bacterium
CGGGGGTCGGCGACCCCAACCTATAAGGGGCCTGGGAATTGCATATCAAGCCAGTTTGACCGGAAAACTTTTTTTTCCGTATCATTGTAACATTTGAACGCACCGACCCCACTTTTTCTTTTTCACTTTTTCTGCCCCTTGCTCACCTTACCTCCACCAGGACTATACAATAGGATATTCCCGGTTTAATCGTAGGATTTCATTTAACAGTCCGATGGAAAAGTATCGTTGCTTTTCGATTAATTGTAAAAAATACTTTCTAAATTCTCTTATCAACCCTCTTTTTTTTGCCAGGGTTAATAAACCGAGTGTCCCGATACATTTGATTCCAAAAGACTCCGCCGCATTTCGTGCTTTTTTATCATCGATTATCAATAAATCCGCTTCTACCTCCAGGCAAAGAGAAATGGCTTCAATTTCCCCTTTCCCTAATTTAACCTGCACACTTCCTGCATCCTTTGGAGAGTAAACCCGGTTTTCGATAAAGTGCAAAATTTTTGCGGACTCAGCCTTCTCACTTCCTTTTTTTATTTCCAAAAAAACTGCCTGGGGAACTATGATTGTGGGGAAGAGTTTTTCTAATAATTCCAACCGGTCAATAACTGCAATAGAGATTAAAGGCGACGTATCGCTTACAACTTTCATAAGTTAGAGATGATCTTTAATTCATTTTTGTAGTCGTCAAAGTCGATTAAAGAGATAGGGATTTCGTTTTTAGCAAGTATATCTTCAAATTCCCATTTTGATTTTTCGGCGAAGTCAGCGGCCATTTCTAAGGACAATTCTTTCGAAAGATATAGATTAACGGCAGTTAACATTTTCATTTGGCGGATAAGTTCATCACCTGACTTATGCATTGCAGCCATCACATGAGTCGGGATTTCGATTTCGATCTTTTGTGTTTGCATTTTTTTACTCCTTAAATAATATAATCTCTTTAGCTCCTGATGTCAACAAAAAAAAGAGGATAAAATAAACTTTCACCGTTTCTCCCTGCCGGAGGGCGCACCCACCCCACTTTTCAAGAATATCTTTCCAGCGCATTGCCCCAATTTTTTAAATGCAGTTTTTTAACATTCCAACATTCCAACGCACCGAGCACATTTTGCATTTTGTGTGAGATTAGGGCAGTGGAGGAGTTATTTTAGATGGCCGGGGGAAAAATTGTATCCCAAAGTAAAGAAATAGAGCAGCGTTCCCTGTCCGAAAACACTACTAACATGCAATATCCGGACCCTGGAGTTTAAAATGCAGCATTTTAACATTCCAACGCACCGAGCACATTTTCTACCGGGTATTTAGTAAAAGGTCTATACAGTGCGATTGCATTTTCA
Source organism: Candidatus Aminicenantota bacterium (assembly GCA_023135565.1). Classification (GTDB taxonomy): domain Bacteria; phylum Acidobacteriota; class Aminicenantia; order UBA2199; family UBA2199; genus JAGLQA01. The sequence goes on from JAGLSW010000734.1 coordinate 1,335, forward strand.
ACCAATTTTTTATCGATCCTGAGCTTTGCTAACACATAGATAAACTCGCTGATTACTAATGGAGATAATGAAAATTCATTGTCTTTTATGGCCTGTTCAATTAAGATGTCTGATGTCTCTTGTTTATCTTTGTCCAGGTTAGCCGTAGAATATACCAACACGTTGGTATCAAAAAATATCACTATTAACCTCGTTGCACAGCCTATCGATATCTATGGATTTATCGACTACAGGATTAACCCGGTTCCTCAGTTTCTTAAACTTGCGGAATGCGGTCAGGTTTTTATCTTTTTCTTTACCCGGCCCTTTTATCTGTTCCATATTTTTTAAGTATTTATAGACTAAGTATTCATAGTAATTCCTAAGTTCTATTTTGGCCGCTTCGGGCAAAATATCTACTTTTATATCGGTCACATTAACCTCCGCCGGGATTTACCTTCCCGGCACTTATTACTTTAATATTTTTTTGATCTTTTGTCAACCGGCTGCCCCTCCCCTTTTTTTTTAACCTCGAATGAAAGCAAATTTTTTTTTACAAGTGCTGAGTTCTGAGAAAAGCTTGGTGAAGGGGGAAAGGGGACGTTGTTTATTCTATTTTAAATTTGCTCTTTGAGACCTGAAAAAATATTCTTTATCTTTCCTTTTAAATCTTCCGAGTAGAAAGAATTAGCCTGTCCCCCTTTTTTCCCCCTTTTTTCAAGCGGCAAAATTTCTAATTGAGGCTTGATTTTTTCTTTTTTTTTGGTTATCATGTCCTTATATGGCGGTAATTATTAAATGAAAAAAACGATTTTTGTTATCTTCTTTGTCTATGCGCTGGTGATTCTCGGCCTGCTGTATTTTTTTTTAGGAGCGGCGGTATTTAAAGACTTCGAGCCCCTGCAGTGGCAGGGCATTAAAACGAATGTGCCGCCCGGTTTTAAAGTCAAAGTTTACCAAAGCAAAGGATGGGAAGTCTATTCGTTGTCCAGGCCGGGCACGGTGATTAAAATCGCCCTGAAACCGGAAATCGATGTCTTCGGTTTGGCTTCCTATGAGAAAAAGGTAGTCTTTGAAAAAAGAGAAAACTCCCCCCAGCCCGCCGTTTTCTACATCGTGGAAGGCAAAGAACCTTACACTTTAGTGTTCGCCGCTAACCGGGATAATAAGACCGTTTATCTCAGCATTACGACTTTTTCGTTGTATTTAAGCCGCTTTATTATGGATAAAATGCTGGCTGATTTCAGCTTCAACCAGGGACGGATCGAAGCCCCGGCAGTCACTTTACCGCTAAAACTGTATATTATCGATTGGATTATCGCGGCAAGTCTTTTGCTGCCATTATTGATAATGATCCCCATCTTTTATTTTTCCGGTAAAAGACCCGGGATCGATTTATTACCGGGTGAGACGCTACTATATGAAGAAAAAAGTGTGATTGCCTCTTTCCGGAAAGGTTGGGTGCGCAGCAATACCTTCTGCTGCTTAGTGTTGACTAATCTCCGGCTGCTGGTTTTCTACTTCGGCAGGAAGAAAGTGGAGATCGACCTGCAAAAAGAAAGATCCGCGCTGAGGCTCGAAGGAAAAAAAATTATCCTGGAAAAAGCAGGCATGAAGACTATCTTGAGACCCGGGGATATAGAAAATTGGAAATCTAATTTGCGCAGTCATGGTTTTTAAGATTCCATAATATCCTCTGCCGGGAAGAAGACCGGCTTCAAAGAATCGGCTTTTGGGGGCAAAAAAATAATAGACTCCCGGATTATTAAAATATACCGGGATCTCACCAAATCATTGATAATAAAGGGTTTCCCGGAAAAGTGATCCTTGCTCCCAAAAGGCAGAAAAGCCGGGTTAAAGGGGTTGAGTCCTGATTTTTAATTCTTAACTTTTAATTGATAATTGTTAATTGATAATTGAAATGGGGGGAGGGGAGGGGAGGGGGCTTTACCCCTCTACCTTATCCCCTCATGTTTTTTATAGGAAAGTCAATGATAATGGAGGAGCGTGTCAGGGCCTTCCAACCGGGGCTGTGACCCG